>JAWOIM010000006.1:0-6769 GCA_046484685.1 Chloroflexota bacterium
CTCGTCGCTGGGTGCTTCGGCATAGACGCGCAAAACAGGTTCGGTGCCCGACGGCCGTATCAACAACCAGCTTCCGTCATTCAAATAATATTTGACACCATCGGTTGTCTGAATATCCTCAACGGCGACGCCCTCAATTTGAGAGGGAGCCATATCCAACAACAATTTTACCATATCCTCTTTGGCCACAGGCCGCGTCAGTTTCATATCGGTGCGGGCATATTGGGCCGGCCCAAACTGGGTCAGTATATCCTCGACCAGCACATGCAAGGGGGCTTGGGCCTCAGCCATCACCTCTAATAACAGCAGCCCCAACAGCACCCCATCCCCCTCCGGGATGTGGCCCTGAATGCTCATGCCCCCCGACTCTTCCCCACCCATAACCACGCCATTGGCAATCATCAGATCGGCAATATGGTTAAACCCAACCGGTGTCTCCACAAGCGGCAGATCATAAGCCTGAGCAATGCGGTCAACCATGCGCGTCGTAGAGACAGTGCGCACTATTTTGCCCCGCAGGCCACGCTTTTGCAGCAAATAGCGCAGGACCAGGGCAAAAATGCGGTGGGGATCGACAAAATTGCCCCTGGCATCGACAGCGCCAATACGGTCGGCATCCCCATCGGTCGCCAGACCTACCTGCCAATGGCCGGCCTGAATAGTAGACATCAACAGGCCCAAATGTTTGGCAATCGACTCCGGATGAATACCCCCAAAGCCGGGGTTCATCTCATGCCGAATATTGTGGACACGGGACCGGCCGCGAGCCAACACTTCGCCAATAGCTCCTCGACCAGAGCCATACATACCGTCGGCCACCACACGCAGCTCGCCGGCAGAGATAATATCCAGATCTAACAGGGTACTCAGATGCTCATAATAGGCCCAAGAAGGGTCAAACTTGATAATTTTGCCGTCCCGAACAGCCTGTTCCAGGTCCATCAGATTGGGACCATGCGCCTGTTCCAGATTGCGCTCCAGCAGTTGCTCTACGCGCTGGTTTTGTTTGGGGCCGGCGCTGCCGCCGTAGCTGGATTTAAGCTTGATGCCGTTATAGCGGGGTGCGTTGTGGCTGGCGGTTATCATCACACCAGCCGTCGCCTGTTTATTAACAATGGCATAACTAACAGCCGGGGTTGGGGTGTCGGCACGGGCCAGCCAGGCGGTAATCCCGTTGGCGGCCATGACGCGGGCCACTTCGGCCGCATAACGATCCGACAAGAAGCGGGTATCAAAACCGATAATCACGCTGGGATTAGACCCATTTTCTTCCAACACATAATCAGCAATCGCCTGAGCCACCAGGCGTAAATTGCCAAAGGTAAATGTTTCACTAATGACGGCACGCCAGCCGTCAGTTCCAAACTTGATTGCCATGGTTAAGTCTCCTGAATTATGGATGTATGAACTAGGTAGTGCATAACGTGGCGCAGCCACAACCAAAAACTCTCACCACAGAGGACACGGAGAGCACAGAGTTTTTTCTCTTTTGCTCTGTGCCCTCTGTGTTCTCTGTGGTGCAAAAATTAACCCCCACTCACAAGGCGCAAGCTTGTACTGAGCGTAGTCGAACGTATTTTGCAGATAACGCTGTAGTACGTAGGGCTTGCCCGTTTTTAACTTTGGACTTTGGTAAACGGGCAAGCCTTGGGGTTCGTTTTCTTATCCATTTTTATTTGTGAACGAACCCGTAGTCAAAGATCGCTGCCCAGCATCCCTTGTCAGTTGTTACTCATATGTCAATATCACCAGCAGGTCATTGACGTTGGTGCCCGTGCTGCCGGTCGTGATGAGGGCAGCGGGCGTTGTAGCCGCCAGCGCTTCGTCCAGCCGGCTAAAGAAGGTGTAACTGTCATTGCGGGCCAGGTAATGGCGCGGCTCTAAATTAAGGCGGCGGGCTAATTCGGCCGTTTCTCCCGTTACCACTGCCCCGGCCACCGGGGTGGGACCATCTTCACCGTCGCTAGCCAGGCTGGCCAGCACCCGACCCGGCAGGCCAGCCAGGTCTATGGCCGCGGCCAGAGCCAATTCCTGATTGCGCCCGCCGCGCCCGTCACCCCGCAGCGTGACGGTGGTTTCTCCGGCCAGGATAAAACAGCGATTGGGGGCCGCATCCCGCGCCAGGGCAGCAGCCACACGCGCTACTTCACGCGCCTCTCCTTGCAGATGGGAAGTGAGTAGTTGGGGTACAAAGCCCAGTTGGGCGGCCCGGGCCAAAACGGCCGTGGCCATCATCTGGCCATCCCCCACAATCTGGTTGTGCACGCGGCCCAGGGGCACGGTATGGGCTGCTTCATCGACAACGGGTTGGGTGTCGGCCTGGGTGAGATAGGTATGGATTGTTTGCCAGGCAGCAGCCGGCAAACGAGAGGCTATATCATAACGTTCTAAAACGGTCAGCGCCGACACGGCCGTTTCGTCTGTGACCACCGTTAAACCGCTGCCGATGTCCGGCAGGCTGCTGCCTACCACATCACTCAAAATCAGGCCGGCACAGGTGGCCGGAGCCGCCAGGCGAGCTAATCCCCCTCCCTTGATGCTATCCAACTGGCGGCGCACCTGGTTTAGTTCCTGAATGGTACAACCGCTGGCCAGCAGCATTTCGTGCAGCCGTCGCCACAGGGGCAGGGGCAAACGGGGCTGGCTTAACAGGGCCGATGCCCCACCAGAAATGAGGCAAATAACGAGGTCATCGGGTGTGGTATCTGACAAAAGCTGAGCTGCGGCCGCAGCCGCAGCCAGGCTCACCTCATTGGGCAGAGGATGGCCGGCCGCAAAAAAGCGGAGCTGGGGGGAATGTTCCTGACCGCTTTCCAGGTAACGGCCGTATTCAGACTCATACAATTGGCTGTACCAATCGACATGACTCTCCTTGGCCACCACCAGGCCGGCGCTAAACGTCTCGCCCAGTTGATCCAAGGCAGCCAGGCACATAGGCACGGCTGCCTTGCCCACGGCCACCAGAAAAACACGGCCGTTTTCAGCCAGTTGGTGCGTATACGATCCCAGGTGCAGTTGTCGCCCCTGGCGCATCAGGTGGCGGGACAGGCCGGCAGTCGAATCGGCTGCTTGCAGCGCAGCAGATATTAAATCAGCAATGTGGTGGGGGTAGTGGGCAAAATTCATCGGTGGTTTGCAGTGGATCAGAGCAGATACAATAGGTGTAGATTCATCCGGCACACCTATTCAAAAACAGCAGCAGCATTTTCGGCAGCAGCACGCGGTGTTTCGGCCAGCGAGGTGACATCAAACACGGCATCACGAAAAGCCGTCATTAACTGGCTGTTGCTCGTAATGGGATTAGGCTGTGCCCGTTCCAACTCCTGACCTAAAAATTGGAGGTAAGCACCATCCAAGTCCCATTCTGCCAGGGCATCAGCGCGTGCCGGTAAAATATGGGCCGCCTGGCTCCACTCGCCTAAATTTCTGGGCTGCACCAAAAAAGCAATTAATTCTGTAGCCAAAGCGCGCCGCACCGGATCGTTAGTGCCCACAGCCCAGACCCAACTATTTACCAGCGGTGGCAGCGGCGCATCCAAACCGGGATTAGCCGCTGCCCCATAATTTTGTTCCCAGAGCTGTTCACGCAAAAATAGGCCGGCATTGGTCTGCACAATAGTTGCGCCACCGCCGGCAAACACCTGCCAGGCTTCATCCAGGCTGCCCACATTGCTGCTCTGGGAAGTAATAAAGCTTTGTTGGCGGGCCTGGTTGAGATGTTCCAGAGCCAGTCGCAGGGGTTCGGCTTGCAGCGCAGGCTCTCCATTCTCATCAACCAATTCACCGCCATAAGCCAGATACAGTTGCAGCCAGATCATAACGCCCTCTGCCCCTGAACCGGGAAAGAGCAGGCTGCTGTCAGGTAAATTGAGCATGTGGGTAATGCTCATGGGAAACGTGCCGGTAATAACGGCCGTATCATAAGCCAGGTGAGGCAGATTGGTCAGGGCGAAGGGGTAGCCCAGAATTATCTCTTGGGGCCGGGCAACGGTTTGAGCGGGGGGGTAGAGGGCATCCAGCATCTCGCTGCTGACGGTACTGCCCAAGGGGTAAATCAATTCTTCATTGTAGGTCGGCAGCAGCCGGTCTCCGGGCAGAACCATCAGGTCGGGCAAGATAGACGGCGCTACCCCACCACCGGTGCGAAGGTAACTCAACATACCACCCGGCCCGCTCACATTTTTCTGCTGTACGATTACCTGCAAATCGGGATGGCTGGTCCTAAAAACGCGAATTTGTTCAGCCAGAAGTGTCGTTGCGCTCTGCGTACGGCCCCCAATCTCAGGCGGCAGCCAGATAACGAGGGTACGTTGAGAAACGGCCGTTGCCGCCGGGGTGGGGGTAGCTGCATCGGTGATAGGGGGCTGTGGCTCACTAGTAGGCGTCGTGGCCACCGGTGTCGCCGCCACATCTGGGTCATTCGCTTCTAACTGGTCTAGCAAATTACAGCCTGCACCAAACAGCAGCGACACACCTATTAGCAAAAAGGTCAATTGTGAAGCCAAACGCTTAATCATAGGCAAAGTATAGTCTAAATAATGAGTGGTGAACAGCGAACAGCAATCGGCGAAGCCGCTGTTCACGATCGACTATTCACTTTTTGCAGAATGGCCATCAGCAGGGCGGACGTGTCCCGGGCATTGGTAACATGGGGCGGTAAGGGGTCGGCCTCCATACGGATTAGCAGGTTGGTCAAAAGCTGTTGTTCCAAGGTAGAAACGGCCGTCAGGGTATCACGTCGTCGTAAATAATCCTCTACCAGTTCCAAATCGGCTGCTTTTAGTCGGTGCAAAGGCAGTTGCGCGACAATCGCCTGGATATGGGTCTGCTGGGCCTGCCGCTGCCAGTACCGTTCGCTGGCATTTTGTTTTTTCTGCAAACTGTCCAGCGTCATTGATTGGGCTGCCCGCACCACCAGCGTTCCGGCAGCCAGATCACCCAACCGGCGCGACTGCCGGTCGGCAAACATAACCACAATCCCCAGTCCATATAAAACCGGTAAGAAGTCTATGATACGAATCAGGTTGCGGATAATCACTTCACCCAACGTAACCGGCATTCCGCTCTGGCGCAGCACGCGAATACCGGCCCAGCGCTTGCCCGGCGTCTGGCCGTTCCAACTGGTTTCAAAGTAGATATAGTAGCCCCATAAAAAAACAAAGGCGATGAGGATGATAACGGCCGTTACCCACCGCGACCCCACCAGATTCTCATCTACCACTAAGACAACGAGAAGCAGGCTCAAATAGACAATGATTTGCAAAACGATAATTAACAAGGTGTCGATCATAGCCGCAATAAAGCGCGAGCCAAGCCCCACCACTTCATAGCCAAAAACAACATTTTCCGGCGTATCAATCGTCAAAAATTCCTCTGATCCGGTCAAAATTTACTCCTTATACCTGCCGTCCCTTACTTTTTCAGATACAATCCCATCTTATGAATCCTGAGCAATTTTACCACGCTCGCCAACAAGTGTGGCAGCAGTTTGGCCACCTGGTTGAGCGCGGTCAGAATAGTTTACAACAATTTTCGCCAGAAGAAGTAAGACAATTGGGCCAATTGTACCGTTCTGTCGCTTCAGACCTGGCTCTGGCTCAGCGAGAGTTCCCCAACCACCGGGTTACGGTCTACCTCAACCAACTGGTGGCCCAGGGGCATGCCGTGGTTTATCGAGGCGAACCGCTGGCTGCACGACGGCTGCGCCGTTTTTTGACCCACCGCTTTCCCCAGGTTTTCCGGGAGACGCTGCCTTTTACCCTGACGGCCACGCTGCTGCTCTGTCTGCCGGCTCTGCTGTTGGGGCTGGCCGTTTATGCCAATCCTGACACCGTGCGCATCTTTTTGCCGCCCCAAATTCAACAGCTTATTCCCCTAGTCGAACAGCAGGAGCTATGGATTGACATTCCGATGACGGAACGGCCGTATTTCTCTTCCGTCATCATGACCAACAACATCCGCGTGTCCTTCATGGCCTTTGCCGGTGGGGTAACGGCCGGCCTGTTTACCGTTTACATTATGGTATTCAACGGTCTGCTGCTGGGTGGCCTCACCGGCCTGACCGCCCACCACGGCGTGGGCTGGGAATTGTGGCATTTTGTCATTGGTCACGGGGTGATTGAGTTAAGCACGATTTTTATTGCCGGTGGCTCCGGGCTGATGCTGGGTTGGGCTATGATCAACCCCGGTCTGATCAGCCGTCGTGACGCCTTGATGCTGGCCGCCCGCAAAGCCCTTTACCTGATTCTAGGCTGTGTGCCCCTGCTCATCATTGCCGGCCTCATTGAAGGATTTATCTCCCCCAACGAAAACATCCCACCGCTGTTCAAATGGGCCGTGGGCATTAGCAGCGGGCTGCTGATGTACGCCTATTTACTCCTGGCCGGCCGTTATGATTCCTATACAAATTGAACTCCCTACCCCCTTCGCCGTTGGCCCGGTCAACGCCTATCTGTTTACTGAACCAGAACCGGTATTGATCGATACCGGGGTCCAATCACAAGCAAGCTGGGCGGCGCTGACCGCGGGACTGGCCGAACATGGCCTGTCTCCGGCCGACTTGCAGCGCATTATTATCACCCATCCCCACGAAGACCACTGCGGCCAGGCCGGTCTGCTGCTGGATCACAGCCCGGCTGACCTCTGGATTTGGGAAGAGGGGGTGCATTGACTGCTCCACTTCACCACCCGCCTGCATAATAAATAAAAAAATGAATTACAGTTACATCATTTACATTCTATTGAGATGGCTTAAACGAAACCCTAAATC
>JAWOIM010000105.1:0-5167 GCA_046484685.1 Chloroflexota bacterium
GCGGTTGCCACTCAGATGGTAGTGACCAAAAGAGTTCATAATAGAAAAAGCGGCTCCACTCAGTTGGCAGTGGCAGCGGCGTTGGTGATGGCTCAGGACTCGGTATGGGTGTACTAACTCCGGCAGTTGTCACTGTGTCTAACGACGAGTATGTAGCCACACATCCGCTTAAAAGCAAACAAGCTGTCAGCGGTAACCCAAATTTTTGTATGGCCTTCTTGCCCATGTTTCTCCGTAAAACTACTTCGGCTCTGGCCGGTGTCTCACCGTGTCAGACCAGGGAATCATGATATGTATTGCGTAAAGGTCTCTGATTACGTAATACGCAGTACAGCGTTACTCCGCAAAATACGTTCGACTGCGCTACTTCGACTACGCTCAGCACAAGTCAGTACAAGTTTGCGCCATGTGCGTTAATTTTTGACCACAGAGAACACGGAGGGCGCAGAGCAAAAGAGAAAAAACTCTGTGTTCTCTGTGCCCTCTGTGGTGAAAGTTTTTGGTTGTGGCTGCGCCACTTTATGCAATATGTGCGCTAGAAAAACGGCCGTATCACCGTCAAATCACTAAACTGGGCCGCAATGAGGGCCGGCGTGGCCTGGAGCAGAGTGATGGCGATGACGACGCCTAAAACGACCGCCCAGGCCTTGCGCCGCGAAACCCCATTGGCCAGCCGCACGCCCATCACCAGCAGCACCAGATACCAAAGCAGGTAGATGTCCACCAGGCTCAGCAGCGAGGCCAGGTAAGCCGACCACATGGCCGACCAGTTGGCCCCAATGTCGGCCGCAAAACCGGACAGGCCGGGATGGCTGAGCAACTGCTCGCTGTTGAGCATGGATGCCATGCGCACCAGGTCACGCAGGGCGTAGGGCAGCGTGGCCCAGGCCACTATGTTGAGAACCTGGCCGCTGCCGCCCCGGCCGCCCAGCAGGGTCAATACCAGGTGCAGCAGCCAGCCGACAAGAAACCAGGCCGCCAACACGCCCAGGACGGCCACAATCGCCGGCAGGACGTAGGTAAAAACGGGGCCACTGGTGGCGGCCATCGCCTGCTGAAACTGGGCCTGCTGTTCCGGCGTGTAATATTCAAAGCCGGGCGGCAGGATAACCTGGCCGCTCAGGGCCGCCGTCTGCTTGATCGACCCGGCCAGCAGCACCCGCCCCAGCGCCGTTAACATCAGCACAAAAATGGGCGTGTGCCAGACCGATTCAGAAACGGCCGTTATACGGCCCATTATCGCTCGCGGCGTTAACAAAAGCGGAACCAGCCAGTCAAAATGCCAGCCGCCTTCGTCTGGCAAGGAAACCGTATCAATAGTCGCCATGATTTGGATTACTCCTCCAAGATTAATCTGCATCACCGAGAACACAGAGAGCACAGAGTTAAAAACTCTGTGTTCTCCGTGCCCTCTGTGGTGAAAATATTCAGCCAGTTACCGGCAGATTGCTGACCGGCCGGCTGGGATTGACCCAACTGGCGTTGACCCAGCCGCGCGTACCGTTGGCCAACTGCACCTGAACCCAACTGCTGTTTTGATTACGGCCGATCAGGGTGACCGTTGTATTGCGATTGATAACCGTCACAATCGAATGGCCTACCCCCGACCCGGACCGGACGTTGAGGTGCCAGGCGGTAACGGTGGCCATGATGGTCTCGGACGAGGGCGGCGGTGTTGGTGACGCTACCGGGGGCGCTGCCGGTCCGCTGGTGACGGGCAGGCTGTTGATGGCCACGCTCGGCTGCAGCAGCGGGGCATAAGACCAGCCCACTTTGCCATCAGCCAGGCGCACTTGCAGCCACGAGCCGGCTTCATTACGACCTAACAGGGAAACAGTTGCCCCCCTGACGGCGGTACCCACAATGCCATAAGCTGTGCCAGGACCCTGGCGTACATTGACATAACTGCCGCTAATGACAGTGGCGGTGGCGGTACCGGCCGGTGGGGGCTGCGGTGCAGACGTAACGGCCGTCCAGCTCAATTTGGCAATGGCTCCGCCCCCATGCTCATAATATTCCATAACGATGGGCACCGTGCCGCTGCTCAGGTCCAATTCGGCCGTGTAGGTGGTCATCGGCTGGTTGCGCCATTGGTCAATAACCAACTGGTTGTTGATCCAGAGGCGTGCCCCGTCATCAACTGTGACGCTAAAGCGGTAACGGCCGGCGTTAAAGGGAACCTGACGGGTCCAGCGGGCCGAAAAGTTGTCGGCATTGACAATGAAGGGCGCTGGTGAAGCGCCGTGCCACTCGTGGTCAATGCTGGCCTCATCCCGCACCAGCACCGGTGTGCCGGACAGGGTCATATTGTTGTAATATTCGGCCCGCCAATTGTTGGTGGCCACCGGTCCACCGACCAGGGCCCAAGAGAATTTGGCAACGGCACTGCCGCCGGCGTCGTAATACTCCACCCGGATGTGATGGTTGCCCGCGGGCAAATAGACATCGGCGCTCATCGAATGAACCTGGCTGTCCCACCAGGAATCAATGACCAGCACCCCGTCCACCCAGACTCGCATCCCGTCATCCATGGTGGCCGTAAAGCGGTAGGTCCCGGCCGCAAAGGTGAGCGTTTGTGTCCAGCGGGCGGAAAAATCATCCACATTGACCAGGGCATCGGGTGAACCTCGACCCCATTCGTAATTAATATTCGCTTCCTGCCGCTGCAAGACGGGCGTGCCCGACAGGGTGCGGTTGTTCCAATAGGTCGCCTCCCAGCCCGAATTGGCGTAAGAAGGCGTTACGACGCCGTGCGTCGTGGCCAGGGCGGCCACCAGCAGCAGCGCCAGCAGCCCCAGTAGGGCCGCGCGTTTGCTTAAATGGGTTGGCATTGTCATAAACATGGCTCAATCTCCTTTTGTGACGGAGGATAGAAGGTGGGTCCAGTATTCACTGTTCAACAGCCCGCCTAAAATAGGCAGCCTCTGTCACCTGCACAGGCGCTGTGTCCATCGTCTGTCGTCCATATACCCCAATAATAGGAGATTTGTCCCCGCCCCTCATCGGTCAAAAGTCTGACTTTAACGGCATATGCCATTGATTGGTACGCGCAGAGGATTTGAGTTGAGTGGGGGAAACGGCCAGAGTAGCGCTATTTCTCGGTCGAAAGCCCTATAGACATTCCACAGGTTAACGCTATAGTTTACGGTCAGTATTCAGTATTCAGTATTCAGTAAGCAGTTCAGTAGGAGACAATATGAGCGTGGGCACACCATAGCTTGCCACTTCACTATGTTCAGTGCAGGCTCTGAGCGGCGTCGAAAGAATGAATGAAAATTCATCGTCCACCCCTGACTTGATCAGGGGCCATCGTCCATCGTCCGTCGTCCATGGTCTATCGTCCGTCGTCCATGGTCTATTTTCGTAGGACTTACTTTGCCACCGTGCAAGAGGCTGCCATGCAATCATTAGAAATCCAACTCCTGGGCGAATTTAATTTACAGGTTAACGGCCGTTCCCTGCCTGCCCTCAACGCCGACCGTCCCCAAACCCTGCTGGCCTATTTACTGCTGCACCGGCAGGCGCCCCAGCCTCGCCGCCATATCGCCTTCCTGCTCTGGCCCGACTCCACAGAAACCCAGGCGCTGAGCAATTTGCGCTACCTGCTGCACACCTTGCGCCACAATTTGCCCGAGGCCGACAGCTATCTGGTCGTCGACAAACTCAGCCTGCAATGGCTGCCGCAGTTGCCTTACCGGTTGGATGTGGCCGATTTTGAGGATGCGCTGCTGGCCGCGCAACAAACGCCCGATCCCCACACCGCCCGCCGCTGGTTAGAGCAGGCCATCAGCCAGTATCACGGTGATTTGCTGCCCGCCAACTATGACGACTGGCTGATTCCCTTGCGGGATGAGCTGGCCCGTCGTTACCGGACTGCTCTGACCCAACTTATTGACCTATTGAGCGAAGCCGGAGCCTACGGGGCTGCGGCCGATTATGGGCAACAACTGGTGCAGCAGGATCCGCTCAACGAGAGCCACACCATCCGCTTAATGCGCCTCTACGCCCTGGCCGGGGAGCGGAGCGCGATCTGGCGCGTCTACCACCAGTGTGTGGCCATGCTGGAACAGGAACTTGGCGTAGAACCGGAAACAGCTACTCATGTCGCCTATGAGGAGGCATTGACGCAGGCGGCGGCCCCGTCAGCGCCGATGCCTGCGTTGGCCACACCCATGCCCCGGCCGCTGCCCCAGCCGCCCACTCCCTTCATCGGCCGCGAGGTGGAACTGCATGAAATCGGCCATCTCTTGGTCGACCCCCACTGCCGCCTGCTGACCATCACCGGGCCGGGCGGTATGGGCAAGACGCGGCTGGCTTTGCAAACGGCCGTTAGCCAACAACCTCATTTCCGCGACGGCGTGGCCTACGTTTCCCTGCGCCCGCTCAATTCAGCCGATTTTCTGGCGGCCACTATCGCCGGCGCCCTCAACCTGACCCTGGCCGGGCAGCCCGACACCCGCAGCCAACTGCTCCACCTGCTGGCCCGGCGGGAGATGCTGATTTTCCTCGACAACTTTGAGCATCTGCTTGACGGCGTGGACCTGATCGCCGACATTCTAGCCCAGGCCGGCGGCATCAAGCTGCTGGTCACTTCCCGTCAGCGGCTCGACTTACAGGAAGAATGGAGCTTTGCTCTGGGCGAATTCAACTTGCCGGCCGCGCCCGTAGCCGAGGAAATGGAAGCCAGCAGTGCCGTAACCCTTTTTGTGCAAAGTGCCCGCCGCGCCGACAACAGTTTCAACCTGACCCCGGCCGACTACGAGGCCGTAGCCCGCATTTGCCGTCTGGTCGGCGGCCTGCCGCTGGGCATTGAACTGGCCGCTTCCTGGACGCGGCTGCTTTCCTGTGCCGAGATTGCGCAGGAAATTGAGCAGGGCCTTGATTTTTTGACCGTCAGCACGCGCAATATGCCGCAGCAGCACCAAAATTTGCGGGCCGTTTTTGACCAATCCTGGGCGCTGCTAACCGCGGCCGAACAGCAGGTGTTGCAAGCGTTGACTATTTTCCAGGGCAGCTTTACCCGGCCGGCGGCGACCAGCGTGGCCGGGGCCAGCCTGTCTTTGCTCTCCGGCCTGATTGACAAATCACTGCTACGGTACCTGGGACCGGATCGCTACAGCCTACATGAACTGATCCGCCAATATGCGGCCGAGCGGCTGCGGGCCGA
>JAWOIM010000188.1:0-3839 GCA_046484685.1 Chloroflexota bacterium
CCGGCATCTGCCAGGGCGGCACGCCCGGCCTGCGCCGCCAACTGGCGTACTGACTGCTCCCAATGCTCCCGTACCGGCGTCTGACCCACGCCTAAAATTGCTACATCGCGCATAATTTTCTCCTGTGTAAATAGGACGGAGGACGAAAGACCGAAGACGGAAGGATGCTAGCCGTCATCCGTCGTCGGTCGTCCGTCATTTTCATTCATTGTGGTGTACCGTGCCCACGTCGAACTACATATGCCCTGATTGTAACGATTTTTCCCGCCAGAAACTATCAAACATACCGTTCCGACGGGTTATCCATAAATGTGCAGCAGAATGGCCGGGGTAACATACGCCTCCACAAAAGCAGCCGCCAGCAGCAGCGGCAGAGCCAGACCCACCAAGACGCGCATAAAATCGGCCGCGTGCAGCAAGAAGGCTTCGCTGAGGGTTCGTTCTGGCGGTGGAGCAATGGTAGCCGCATGCCAGCGCAAACCGGCCGCCGCCACCAACAGTAGAGCGGGCAGTTCTAACGAAGCGTGGGGTAAAACGGCCGCCAGGAGAAAGGTGAAGGGATTTTCACCGGCCAGGCTAAATTGGGCCATCAGGTAGCCCACAATCCCCCAGGGCAGCGCAAAAATAAGGACACCCAACACGCCAAAAGTAAAGACGCCCACTAAGGCAGCCAGGACAATCACCCGCACATTATGGAGAAATACCAGGAGAGGAAAAGCCGGTGTAAACAGCGAAAAGCCACCGACATTAGCGGCCAGCGTCTCGCCACTAAGCTGCCCTTGAAAGTTAGCCGGGAAGGTATAAGTGTGGGCCATAATGACACCCAAAACAAGGGCGCCGGCCATAGCCAGCAGCAAGGTCGCTCCCGGCATGCGGAGTTGGGGCAGAATGGCCAACGTTTGGCGATACCAGGTGAGGGGCGAGGGGTAACGACCAGAAGCGGCCCCATCGAGTTGGCCATTTTCTGCCCGCCCACTAAAACGCGCCCACCACAGCCGCGCAATCCAGGCCAGGTTAAGCTGGTCAAATTCCCGGCCCAGCAGCTCTTCGCGGTTAAAAATTGACAGCCCCATGCGCATCAACACCAGCACCGTAATGGCCAGGGCCAGAATAAGCCACCACAGCCCCGCATGATTGCCCCAAAAGAGGGCAGCCGCTTCGGCCTGTATCAGCAGGGCCATAGGCACAATAATAAAGCTGGCCAACAAATTAGAGGCCCGTACACTGGTCGCCTGGCTGGAAATGACCACCGCCCCCGCCACCATAATCATCCCTTGCAGCGTTGTCAACAAAATCGTTTGCAAAAAGAGTTGGGGAGTGGCCACCCAGCCCAGTGTCCACCATAATCCGACCAGATAAACACCAATACCCAGGTAAGCAGCCAGCAGGGGTGGAATTAACGAGGCTAACATTTTACCCATGTAAAGCTGCAAATTGGTCAACGGAGTGGAGAGCAGCGGTTCCAGACTCTTCCGTTCTTTTTCACCGACAAATGCTTCCAGGGCGATGACCAGGGAAAAGGACATTGGGAAAAAGCCGACCACGAGCAGCAAAAAGGGAATAAGTTGGTTGGCAATAATGTCAGCCCCGTATCCTTCCATAAAACCGACCAGGCGCTGGGCCGTAAAGTTCATCAGCGCCGGAAAGAAGACCGTTAGCAGCACAATCGGAATCATAATACGCCAATCGCGAAAGGCATCCTGCACTTCGCGCCGGGTGACAACCAGGGCCATACGGATATCGTGGCGGTTTATAAGGGTGGGGCGTTGTAAGTTTAGAGTGGTCATGGTTGCGGTATCCAGTAGTCAGTAGTCAGTAGTCAGTGAGTTGATAGCGTTGTGGCCCACAGCAGTTGTGGGACGCACTACGCAATACGGACTACGTATTACGGCTCTTCCGCTTCTACCACGCGCAGATAGACTTCTTCCAGGCTTTGGCTCACTTCTTGCAGGGAAACGAGGCCCAGGCCCAAACCGGTCAGGCGGCGCACCACAGCGGGATTGGTGTGAATGGGATCAGGGGTACGGTAGCGAACACGACGGCCGTTTACCCAATCAATCGTTACCAAATCGGCCAGTTCGCTCAGCTCCCCATTGGGGCTGCGGTCCAACTGTAGTTCAATTTGTGGGCTGCCCAACAGTTGGGCTTTGAGAGAAAGAGAGGTGCCTTCAGCCACAATGCGCCCTTGTTTAATAATGACGATGCGGTCGGCCAGCGCTTCCGCTTCGGCCAGATTGTGGGTGCAAAGGATGACGGCGTTGTTGTCGGCCCGCACCTCGCGAATGGCGTCGCGCACCATTTTGGCGCTGTGCGGGTCCATGGCTGAGGTCGGCTCATCCAGTAGCAGCACGGCCGGCCGGTGGAGCATAGCCCGAATCAAGCCCACTTTTTGGCGCATTCCCTTAGAATATTCCCCCAGGCGGCGCTCTTCGGCCCCGGCCATGCCAAAGCGGGCAAAGGCGGCCCGGCTGCGCCGCTGGATTTCGACGTCGTCGAGGTTGTACAAACGGCCGTAAAATAACAGATATTCCAGGCCGGTCATACGGCCGTATAAACCCGGCTGCTCGGTCAACATGCCGATAGCCCGGCGTACCTGGTCGGCCTGAGTTACTACATCATAGCCGTTGATGCGTGCGCAGCCGCTGCTGGGACGCAAAATAGCCCCCAACATACGGACAGTGGTTGTTTTGCCGGCGCCGTTGGGTCCTAGCAGGGCCACCAGCTCTCCGGCCGCAACGTGCAGGCTGACGTTATAAACGGCCGTAAAATCATCAAATACTTTGTTTAACTGTTCTGCTTCTATCATGATAGCTGTCTCCACTCACCCCAACACCGATAGAGTGTTATTTGTGACAAATTTTGTAAGCTATAGGCAAGCGTTCAGTTAGTCATTGTCAACCCAGAAACCGAGTTTTTCTCTGGTAAGTCAGCATTTTTACGAACCAAAAAACTCGGTTTCTCTAGAGGGTGTGAACGGTTACACTCTATAGACAGGTTGCAGTATAAATGATTGGTAGCCACCGGACAATGGGAGGATCTATTTATTTAACAAAAAGGTAACTACGCAGAGGTGCATCACGTTTTACGTTTTACGTTTTCTGTTTCACGTTTCACGTTTTCTGTTTTACGTTTTTCGTTTCCCGTTTTAGCCAACGTCGCCCACCAACCAGGAGCAGGGCCAGCAGCAAAATAGTCAGCGATACGGCCGTAGCTACCGCTATTTCCAGGTTCAACCCCGGCAGCAGCAAGGTACGGCTGTCTAAGCGAACCAGTTCCACCAGGGAACGGCCGATGCCATAAGCCACAAAATAAAGGGCGGTCAATTCCCCTGGCCACAAGCGCTCTCCATAGCGTCGGTACAGCCAGAACAGCAGCAAAAAGGTGCCAAAGCTCCAGAGGGATTCATACAAAAAAGCAGGGTGGAACTGGCTGAATTCGGCATAGGCCGGTAGGCGAAAAGCCGGCTCAACCTGCACGGCCCAGGGCAAGTCAGTGGGACGGCCGTACAGTTCCTGGTTAAAAAAGTTGGCCCAGCGACCAACGGCCTGCCCCAACGCCAAGCCAATGACGGCCAGGTCCATCCAGCCCAGCAGCGGCAGCCGCCGCCAGCGCGTATACCACCACAACCCTAACGCACCGCCGGCAATGCCCCCGTAAATGCCCAGCCCACCCCGGCGCAGGTTAAAAATCTGGCCGGGATTATTCAGATAATCTTGAAAAGAGCTAAAAGCGGTCATGCTGGGCGAGGGAGTCATAATATGATAAAGGCGTGCCCCGATAATGCCCAAAACCAGGCAAAGCAGCAGGCCATTCCAGACATGATCGGCGCTCCACCTGCT
>JAWOIM010000236.1:0-3902 GCA_046484685.1 Chloroflexota bacterium
CTCTTTTTGTAAGCTATTTAATTGATTAAAGTGCTTAGGAACGGTCACTAAATGTTGTGTAAGTTCTGTGGCAGCCGCTGCCATTATTTGACCCACGTGACTGCCTTCAGGTAGCCAGGGGCGCGAGCCATGAGGCCAACTTTGCGGTGGATAGGATATGTATAACCATTTATCTTGTGTCTGTCGCTGTAAAGCCGCTAAAGCAACCGATTTACCGCAGCCGGCGCTACCGGTAATAACGGCCGAACCCTCCCCATGCACAAACCGTTCCAGCGGCGGCGTGGTTACAAAGCAGTTACGCCACCACTGCTCATTTTGCTCTGGTGTACGTAGATTAGCTGGCAAAAAGGGCCACTGCTGATAATCAAGGCTCATTATTGTCTCTTTCACAACATCATAACACGATGAAACGGGTTTATTATAGTGTACTTAAAAATTGGGTATTATCCAAAAAAATCCTTACCAAACCGGCAAAAGCGCCTCCTTCCTTGCATACCCCTCTGGCACGGCGTACAATAGATTTATCAACAAGTGAATAGCATAGAAACTAGATACGAAAACGGCCGTTCGGGAGAGGATTCCCGTGAACGGTAAACCGTAATCCGATAACCGATTACCGATTACCGAGCACCGGGTATCGCCGAAGGGGCAAGCCAGATTGTATCGGTAAGCAGTAATCCGTAAACGGTCAACCGATGACCGGTCACCAATAACCGATTACCGAAACAGGTGAATCTCTCAGGCAAAAGGACCGAACGGCTAAGAGCATCTCTGGAAAGCTGTCATAGTTTATGGGCAGCACCGAAGGGGCAAACCGGCTTAAACCGGTGAACGGTAAACCGTAATCGGTAATCCGAGAACCGATTAGGGGCAGCCGATTACTGAAAGCGGTGAATCTCTCAGGTCGATGACAGAGGACGCAAGCAGTATTCCTGCTTAGCGTCCTTTTTTCTTTTACATTTTATATGGCTTTTGGGACGTGGCACGTAAAACATGGCACGTGAAACGTAAAACGTGAAACGTAAAACGCAAAACGTGAAGTGTAAAACGCAAAACGTGAAGTGTAATTTTTTACGCAATACGCACTACGCACTACGTCCCCAAAGCCACCACCGGAGGAAAACATGAGTCTCAAAATTCCCTCAGATTTACGCTATACCGAAGATGATGAATGGGTGCGGGTCGATGGTGATACTGTCACCGCCGGCATTACCGACTATGCTCAGGACTCCCTATCCGACATTGTTTATCTGGAGCTGCCCGAAGTGGGCGACTTTTTTGGCATTGGCGAAACCTTTGGCGTTGTGGAGTCGGTCAAAGCAGCCGCCGATCTGCTGATGCCTCTATCGGGTGATATCACTGCGGTCAATGATGCGCTGGCCGATGCTCCCGAGACGGTCAACGAAGATCCTTATGGTGAAGCCTGGATGATTAAAATCAAGCTGAGCGAACCGGACCAGCTTGATGATCTGATGGACGCTGCTGCCTACCAGGCTTACTGCGACGAAAGAAACTAAGTAATAATTAATTTGTGAATTTGTGAATTGTTGAATGGTTAATGACACGCTCATTAACCATTCAACAATTAAGCCATTCAACAATTAATTATTCTCTTTTCCCAGAGGAGAGTACCATGCCCCCTTCCCCCCCTTTCCCGAACCGCGCCTTGCTGGCCGGAACTGACCAGTTTGTCCACCGTCACAACGGCCCCACCACGGACGATGTGGCCCAGATGCTGGCCGCACTGGGGCTGGATGCGCTGGACGTGCTGATTGACCAGGCGGTCCCTGACGTCATTCGCAGCCAGTCCCGACTGGCGTTAGACCCACCGCAGACAGAATCGGCCGTTCTCACCAACCTGCGCCAGTTAGCCGGCCAAAACAAAGTGTTCCGTTCCTTTATCGGTCTGGGCTACTACGATACCCGCGTGCCGGCCGTCATCCAGCGCAATATCCTGGAAAACCCCGGTTGGTATACCCAATACACCCCCTACCAGGCCGAAATTTCCCAGGGCCGGCTGGAAGCGATGCTCAACTTTCAGACGATGATTACCGACCTCACCGGCATGGAGCTGTCTAACGCCTCGCTGCTGGATGAGGCCACGGCCGCCGCCGAAGGCATGTACCTTTGTTACCAGGCCCGGTCCCGCAAATCGGAGGCCAACCGCTTCTTTGTCTCCGAGCTGTGCCACCCGCAAACCATCGCTGTGGTGCAAACGCGGGCCGAACCGCTGGATATTGAGGTGGTGGTGGGTGATCATACCAGCTACAGCCTTGACGAGAATACCTTCGGTGCCCTGGTTCAATATCCCACCAGCGACGGGGATATCTTCGATTATGGCGACTTTTGCCGGCAGGCCCACGACGCCGGTGCCCTGGTCGTGGTGGCCGCCGACCTGTTGGCGCTGACGCTGCTGCGGCCACCGGCCGAATTTGGGGCCGATGTGGTGGTAGGCAGCAGCCAACGCTTTGGCGTCCCCCTGGGTTATGGCGGTCCTCATGCGGCCTATATGGCCACGCTGGAAAGCCACAAGCGGCTGCTGCCCGGCCGGCTGGTCGGCGTTTCGGTGGATGCCACGGGCAAGCCGGGACTGCGGCTGGCGCTGCAAACGCGGGAGCAGCATATTCGCCGCGACCGGGCCACCAGCAATATTTGTACGGCCCAGGTGCTGCTGGCCATTATGGCCTCGATGTATGCCGTCTATCACGGGCCGGCCGGCTTGCGCCGCATTGCCCGGCGGGTGCGGCTGTTAACGGCCGTTCTGGCCCAGGCCCTGCAGGAATTAGGCTACACCGTCAACGAGCAGCCCGTTTTTGACACGCTGCGCATCAGCGGCGGGCCGCATGGGGTAGCTGAATTGATGGAAACGGCCGAATCCCACCAGATCAATCTGCGCCGCTACAGCGCCGACGGCGTTGGCCTGGCCCTGGATGAAGCCACGACTATTAAGGAACTGCAAACCCTCCTGACCATCTTTGGCGCGGCCGAAGGGCAGTTTGACCTGGCTGCAATGGCCGACGGTGTGACGCTCGACTACGAGGCTCCTTTCCAGCGCAGTAGTGAGTATCTGACCCATCCCGTCTTCAACAGCTACCATTCCGAAACAGAAATGCTGCGCTATATCCACAAGCTGCAAAACCGGGATCTGTCGCTGACCCATTCCATGATTCCGCTCGGTTCCTGCACCATGAAGCTGAACGCCACCACAGAGATGCTGCCCGTCACCTGGCCGGAATTCGGCCGGCTGCATCCCTTTGCCCCCAAAGATCAGGCGGCCGGCTACCTGGAACTGTTCGCCCGGCTGGAGAAGTGGCTGGCGGAGATTACCGGCTTTACGGCCGTTTCCCTCCAACCCAACGCCGGCTCCCAGGGGGAATACAGCGGCCTGCTCACCATTCGCGCCTATCACCGGGCACAGGGTGACGAGCAGCGTCGCGCCTGCCTCATTCCCAGCTCGGCCCACGGCACTAATCCCGCCAGCGCCGTTATGGCCGGCATGGATGTGGTGGTGGTGGCCTGCGACGACGAAGGCAACATCGACCTGGACGACCTGCGAACTAAAGCGGCCAAACAGGGCGACAAGCTGGCGGCTCTGATGGTCACCTATCCCTCCACCCACGGCGTCTTTGAGGCGGCCATCAAGGAAATCTGCCGCATTGTGCATGAAAACGGCGGTCTGGTCTACATGGATGGGGCCAATATGAACGCCCTGGTGGGCCTCAGCAAACCGGCCGAATTTGGGGCCGACGTTTGCCATCTCAACCTGCACAAAACCTTCTGTATTCCCCACGGCGGCGGTGGTCCGGGCATGGGGCCGATTTGTGTCAATGAAAAGCTGGCTCCTTTCCTGCCCGGCCATCCGCTGGTAGAACAGGTAGGTGGCGAGCAGGGGATTGGACCGG
>JAWOIM010000251.1:0-4099 GCA_046484685.1 Chloroflexota bacterium
GAGCGCAGCGTGGCCCGCAACAGCGGGGCGGCCGCAGCTCGTGGCCAATACCTCTACTTTTTGGACGATGATGACTGGCTGCTGCCGGGGGCGCTGGCTGCCTTCTGGCAGTTAGCCCGGCAAGCTCCGGAAGCGGCCTGGCTGCATGGGGGGATTCGGGTAATGGGCGATAGTCGCGGCGACTATCGCAACGACTATCGCGGCGAATATGACGGCGAAAACGGCCGTATTCTCTCTGAAACCAACTCCGGCGTACAGGGAGCCTGCCTGGCCCAGATTATGGGCGGGGCCTGGGTTCCCATTCAAAGCTCAATCATTCGAGCCGGCGATTTTTTTGCCGTTGGCGGCTATTCACCTTTTGTGCGTGGCACCGAAGACCAGGATTTGTGTCGTCGCATTGCCGCACAGGGCCAACTGGCCAATACGCCGACGCCGGTGGCCTGCCTCTTCCGCGGGGCTGACTGGCAAACCTCGACCGATTATGGTCGGGCGGCTGAAGATACCCGCCTTTCTCGGGATGAGGTGGTTAGTCAGCCGGGCACATTTGGTAACATGATGGCTTCGGCAGGGACGGGGTATTGGTACGGCCGTGTCGTTCATATTTACCTTAGTCTGGCGCTGTGGCAGTGGCGGCAGCGACGCCTCTTTACCGCCGCCAGTCGCGCCCTCTATGGTGGCCTGGCTCTGCTGCGCGCAGCCGCCTACTGGTTGGATCCCGACTTTCGGCAGGCGCTGCGTGACCACCACGTGCCCGGCAGCCTTCACTTTATTCAGATCGGATGGGAACAAAGTGATCGGTAAGCAGTGGGTGATCAGATAGACTTCACACATCCTGTTCCACGCCAAACTGAATGATCCCTTCTATTTTTTGACACACGCTTACTGAACGAGTATAATCCCCTTTCGTTATGTGGGTTGTCCAACCACTACCCACATATTTTTATAAGCACACAAACCGGCATCTTTGTATGCCGGTTCTTTTTGGAGGTACATCCTGTGTACGCAATAGTTGAAAGTGGTGGCCGGCAATACCGCGCCGAAGAAGGTCACAGCTTCAGCGTCGAGAAGCTGCCTTACGAAGTCGGTGAACAAATTGAGTTGGATAATGTACTCCTTCTTGCCCAAGACGGAGAGATACAAATCGGCCAACCGCTTGTTCCCGGTGTAACGGTCATGGCCACCGTCGTTGAGCAATATCTAGGTAAGAAGATTTTTGTATGGAAATATAAGCCCAAGAAGCGGTATCGTCGCCGCCAGGGGCACCGGCAGCAGTATACGCGCCTGCGTATTGACACAATTGTCGCTGGTCACGAAGAAGAAGAATAAGGAGAATTTGACATGGCTCATAAAAAAGGTGCAGGTTCAACAAAAAACGGCCGTGACAGTAACTCAAAGCGGCTAGGCATCAAACGCTATGGTGGCGAATACGTCATTCCCGGCAACATTATCGTGCGCCAGCGCGGTACCAAATACCGTCCCGGCAGCAACGTCGGTCTCGGCAAAGATTACACCATCTACTCCCTCGTTGAAGGAGAGGTGACTTTTGAGAATCGCCAGGGCCGTAAATATGTCAGCGTACAGCCCATTACCGGCTAAGGAGACCAGACTATGAAAAAAGAGATTCATCCGGAATGGTATCCCGATGCCAAAGTAATCGTCGAAGGCGAAGTGGTGATGACCGTTGGCGCCACCAAACCCGAACTCAGCGTTGAAATCTGGTCCGGCACTCATCCCTTTTACACCGGCCAGCAGCGCCTGGTTGATACCGAAGGGCAGGTAGACCGCTTTATGCGCCGCCTGCGTAAGCGTGAAGAGATTCAGGCCACAATCGAAGTGGAAGAGGCCCAGCGCGACATCAGCAACTTCTCCGTTGAGGAGATGGAGCTAGGCACACGGGCCACCAACGCCCTCAAAGAAGCGGGGGTGGAAACCGTCGGCGATGTCCTAGCCCGGCTGGAAGAAGGCGAAGACGCCCTTCTGGCTATCATGGGCATCGGCCAAAAAGCGCTGATCGACATCAAACGCTATCTGCGTGCCGAAGATTTGATCGAGTAGCGTCACTTACTTGGAAGTCATACCCGAATTTGTTAAAGTAAAGGGGTTCAACTTAATACTAAGTTGAACCCTTTTTGTTTTAGGATACGGATAAACGAATGGCAAAACATTTACATGGCCAGATTGAGCTGATTTGTGGTAGTATGTTCAGCGGCAAAACGGAAGAGTTGATTCGTCGTTTGCGCCGGGCGCTAATTGCTCGTCAGCAGGTGCAGGTTTTTAAGCCGATTATCGACAACCGCTATCATATGGAACGGGTTACCTCTCACAATGGGCTGGATTTTGATGCCCAGCCCGTGCCCACAGCCCAAGATATCCTGGCGGCCCTCGATCCGCAAACGACGGTCGTGGCTATTGATGAGGTGCAATTCTTTGACCAGGAGATTGTGAGCGTGTGTGAGCAGTTGGCCGAGGCCGGCAAGCGGGTCATTTGTGCCGGGCTGGACATGGATTTTCGCGGCGTCCCTTTTGGCCCTATTCCCCACCTGCTGGCGCGGGCAGAGTTGGTGGACAAGCTGCACGCCATTTGTGTGGTCTGCGGTGAGCCGGCCAGCCGCACCCAACGCCTGATTGAAGGGCGACCGGCCGCGTTTGATGACCCCATTGTGCTGGTGGGCGCGGCCGAAGTATACGAAGCCCGCTGCCGCCAATGTCATCAGATTCGTGAAACGTGATGCGTGAAACGTGATCAAGCAGGTCTCACACTTCACAGTTTGCCCTGAAGGAAGTTGAAGGGTTTTACGCCTCACGAATCGCCACTACATTAGTATGGAGTATCAAGAGATGAGTTTAAGGAATCTGGCAGATGATGTGCAGTCTGTTTTAATTGATGAAAAACAGTTACAACAGCGGGTCAGGGAACTGGCTGAGGAAATAACGGCCGATTACGCTAACGAAGAAGATTTGCTCCTGATTTGTGTCTTGAAAGGGGGCTATGTCTTTTTGTCCGATCTGAGCCGGGCGCTGGCCCGTCCCCACAAACTGGATTTTATGGCCATCAGCAGCTATGGGGCTGGCACAGCCAGCAGTGGCACAGTACAAATTATCCTGGATCTGAAGCAGCCCCTCACCGGCCGTCACGTTCTCATTGTGGAGGATATTATTGACAGTGGCCGTACTCTCGACTACATGCGACGCAACCTGCTAACGCGGGGACCGGCCTCGCTCCGTATTTGCACCCTGCTCAACAAAGCGGAACGGCGGGAAGTAGATGTGCCCGTTGATTACATCGGCTTTGATATTCCTGATGAGTTTGTGGTGGGCTACGGCCTGGACTTTGGCGAAATTTACCGTAACCTGCCCTATATTGCCGTCCTGAAACCGGCCGTTTTTGCCCATTTATTTGAGTAAGAGATAGGGAACGCAGCGGCGAAGTGGCGAGGTGGCGAGGGAACCGCATAATTCCGCAACTCTAAACTCTGCAACTTTGCCACTCTGCAACCTTGCACCCTTGCAAATTTTGTTGAAATGAATAAGCAACACGACTCCCTATCAGCCTATGCCGGCCGCTGGATCGCCTTTGTTGGTGACGAGATAGCCGGCGTGGGCCACACGGCCGAATCGGCCCAACAAATGGCCCAACGCAACCGGCCTAAAGAGCGGTCGCGTCCCTACTTCGTGGAACCTGAGAGTGGCAGCCGGCTGGCGCTGCCTGAGCTGCTGGGGGAATTACGGCCGTTTCTCAGCCAACACCCCCACGCCGTCTACCTGGTGGGCGGGGCCGTGCGTGATGCCGTGCGCGGGGAGGCCAGCCACGACCTCGACTTTGTGGTAGCCGCCGCTGCCCTACGCCTCACCTTTAAGGTGGCCGACCAACTGGGCGTACCCGCCTACGTGCTGGACAAGGAACGGGATATTGGCCGGGTGGTACTGGCCGACACTACCCTCGATTTTGCCCGAATGCGGGGCACCTTAGACGACGACCTGCGCGAGCGCGATGCTGCGCTCAGCCCTGAATGAATCCGAATCGTTTCTTGATATCTTCTGGAACAATCAGAGCCTCAGCCGCACCTTTGCGGATGCAAAGCCGCTGGAGCACAGCCCC
>JAWOIM010000303.1:0-4840 GCA_046484685.1 Chloroflexota bacterium
CCTGCCACCACCACCCCAACCCCCAGCCCCCATTCCCCAACCCCCATTCCCCAATCCCCTTTCATCAACCCGCCCCTGGCGGAACGCTTTGGCGTCAGCGGCAGCGTGTACAGCATTGTCCCGGCGCGTGAGGCCGGGCTGCCCATCTCCATTTATCTCAATTGGAACCTGATTGTGGAGCAGCCGGAAGCAGCCCAAGACCTGATCTTCTGGCAAATGGTACGGCTGCTGGAGGGGGAGATTCGACCGGATTGGGAGGTGATAGAAACGGCCGTGCGGGCTAACCCCGGCAGCGTCTGGATTGTGGGCAATGAGCCGGACGTGAAGTGGCAAGACAACACACCGCCACAGCAGTACGCTCATCTTTACCATGAGGTCTATACCTTCATCAAAGAGATTGATCCCACCGCTCAGCTTGCCGTCACCGGTGTGGCCCAACCCACCCCCCTGCGCCTGGCTTACCTGGACATCGTGCTGGAAACGTATGAAACGAGCTACGGCGAACCGATGCCGGTGGACATCTGGACCGTGCACAACTTTATTTTGCGCGAGGAGTTTGACAGTTGGGGGGTGGAAATCCCGCCGGGCATGGATGACAGGTTGGCCCTCCAGTTTGAAGTCGAAGACCATGACGACCTGGATATTTTCCGGCAGCATTTGCACGACTTTCGGGATTGGATGGCGACGCGGGGGTATCAGGAACGGCCGTTGGCTGTCACCGAGTATGGCATTCTAATGCCCGTCGATTTTGGCTACACGCCCGACGTCGTGGCCCAATTTCTGCTGGACACATTCCCCATCCTGATGCACGAGCGCAGCGCCAACGGCTACCCGGCCGACGCTAATCGGCTGGTGCAGTGGTGGTTCTGGTACAGTGTCTATGACACACCAGACTATTACCCCACCGGCAACCTGTATGATCGTGAGACAGGAGAGTTAACCCCAATTGGACAGGCATTTGCAGATTATGTCAATAGTATTCCGTAGTGTGTAATGGGGTGTCGCCAATGCTACATACTACAGCGTTGCTCCGCAAAATACGTTCGACTGCGCTACTTCGACTACGCTCAGCACAAGTCAGTACAAGTTTGCGCCATGGTGCGTTAATTTTTCACCACAGAGAACACGGAGGGCACAGAGCAAAAGAGAAAAACTCTGTGTTCTCTGTGCCCTCTGTGGTGAAAGTTTTTAGTTGTGGCTGCGCCACTTTATGCACTACGTACTACTCAACATATGCAACTGCTCAGCCAGATGGGGAACAGAGATGATTTGGGTGGCCTGGTAAGTTTGGGCCAACCCGGGAAAATTTAAGCGTTTCCAGGCTCAGATCGCTGCCCACAATTCGTTTCAGCGTGCCCTCCAAAAACCGGGTCAATCCCGACTCATCCGTTACTCCGGCCGCCGGTTCATGCCAGATAATATTGTTGGCCACGGCCTGATAGGCCAGCTTTTGGTCATTGTAGGGCGTTTCGGTGGGGCTGAGGTCTACTTTAACGACGGCAAAATTCCGGGCCCAGGCAACGTCACGCAGGCAGTAGAGAAAGTGGGATTTGCCGCTACCGTAATCGCCCACCACCATCTTATAGGCCGCCCCCCCGTCCTGCAAATAGGAGGAGAGACAATAGTCGTCGATGGCTTGCAGGAGCGATTGGTTGCCCACGTTAAAATGCTGTACGCCCCGTGTCGGGGGCGTGCCAAAGCTGCCTAATATTTCGATAATGTAGCGGGCTAAGGGGCGGGAGAGGGTTGTGTCAGTCATAGTAATAATTAATTGTTGAATTGTTGAATTTGTGAATGGTTAATGACGGTGGGCCAACTCTTCATTAACCATTCAACAGTTCACCCATTCAGCAATTCACAAATTAGTCAAAGGTAATATCCCCAAAGTAGTCGCCGTCCTGGGGACCACTGGGCAGCCACAGGCTGCGACTGCTTTGCTCGGCCTGGCTTTTGGTGGCCACGCCCAGTTGCAGTTGGTGCTGCTCGCCGTCCACACTAAGGCTCGTAGGCCCATTTTGGCGCAGCAGGACCAGATCGCGCACAAAGAGGGCGCGGTCATAATCTTTTCTGTTCTAATACCCTACCTCCCGATTCACTCGATTCAACAGCGGCTCTCCGGCCAGGTAGCGTCGCAAATTCTCGGCAAACAGATCCACCGCCCGCTGATCGTAATAGGGGGTAAAACCACTGATGTGAGGCGTCAAAATCACATTCTCCATTGACCACAGCGGGCTGTCGGCCGGCAGCGGCTCTTCCTCAAACACATCCAGGCCGGCCCCGGCTATCCAGCCCTTTTTCAACGCCTTCACCAGCGCCTTTTCATCTACCAGGCCACCCCGCCCCACGTTGACCAGGTAAGCATTGGGCTTCATCTCTTTCAACAAATCCTCATTAAACAAATGGCGCGTTTTCTCCGTGAGCGGCAGCGTCACCACTACATAATCACACTCAGCCAGCATCGAGCGCGTCGCTTCGCCCGGATAAATCCGGTCCGGCAAATCGCCGCCAGGATCCCCCGTCCCGCTTAAGGCATATCCCATATCCTTGGGCTGGCGCACATCCCGTTTCGTTACCAGCACCTTCATGCCAAACGCTTTGCCCAGACGGGCCACCTCACGGCCGATACTGCCATAGCCCAGGATACCCAACGTACGACCGCGCAGCTCATCGGGACCAAACTTATCCCAACGCTGCTTGGGCCACTCACTTCGGTCCTGATGGCTAAACCAGAGGCGCATTTTGTTGGCCCAGGCCAACAGTTGGGCAAAGGTATATTGGGCCATGTTGACGGCATGAATGCCGCTGGCACTGGTAATAACAATATCACTATCCCACAGTGGAGTGTCTACCAGGCTGTCGATGCCGGCCCAGTGGACCTGTACCCAGCGCAAATTAGGGGCCTGTTCGGGGCGAGGTAAGCCATTGACAGCGTAATAGACCTCGGCCTCAGTGGTCCAATCCTCCGGCCACCGGCCATCGGGCAGCGTGCGCTGCTCCAGTTTCAGATCATCGGCTGCCTGCCGAATTTTGTTTAACAGTTTTTCGGTAAAGGGAGCAGTTACCAAAATATGGGTCATATGCCACACTCCTGTTTGAATGCATGAAGGGTTAGGTTTGGCTGTTTAGTCGCCTTATTTCCCATCCACTATAACACAATTATCATGCAACTTCTATAAGACCACTGCGTAATGGGTGATAAGTATGAATAAAACCCAACATACCCAAACAGTAAATAAAAGGCTGAACAATCATCCTTAATAATCAACAATCTATGGAGGAAATTTACTCATGAACAACAAACAACTGGTCCGTCTCAATGACGACAAAATGATATTCGGTGTTTGCAGCGGAATTGGCTACTACTTCGACATCGACCCGGTGATTATCCGGCTGCTCTTTGTCCTGCTGGCCATCACCGGCGGCCCTGGCATTATCATCTACATCCTTATGGCCATCCTGATGCCCGAAGCCTCACGGCCAATAGCAGCAAAAGCTAATGGTTTTGACGACGAAGAAATCGTGATCAAATAGGCGTAAAACGTGATGCGTGAGATTCTCCCTCTCACGCATCACGTTTCACGTTTCACGTTTTTTTTGCCCCCGCCCCACAATCGCTTATAATTCCCCCATGTCATCCTTATTTCGTAAAATCCGTACCCTGATTCGGGCCACGCTGCATGATGTGGCCGACCGGGCGCTGGCCCGCAGCGATCTGGCCGTTTATGATGAATACATCCGCCAGGCAGAGCGAGAAGTGGCCGAATTTGTGCAGTCGATTCAGCCCATGTTTGGCCAGGTGCGCACCACCCGCCAGCGGCGTGAAGCGCTGGCCAATGAAGCAGCCAAATTTGATATTGCTATAGACCAATTCCTAAAGCAGGGCAAACGCACTCAGGCGATGGTCACGCAAAAACAGCTCAATTCCACCCTGGATATGATTCGCACTTATGACGCCTCGCTGTCACGGCAAGTGAACGCCTTGGAACGACTGCAAGATGTGCGTGTGATGCTGGAAGGGCGGCTGAGCATTGCCAAACAGGAGCGAGAAGAGCTGGCCTTTTTGCTGCAATTGGCCAAATCGAAAGAGGTTTCGACTAAAGCCATGCAGTCGCTCGACTCCTTGATGGGGCACGGCGACCATGAAGTGGCACGGGCGGCCGAAAATATTCGCCGCCGGCTGGACCATGCCGACGCCTCCTGGGAGATGCAAACGAGCAGCCTGGACAACCAGCTTACGGACGCCATGCACAGCCTGGAAGTAGAAGCGGAACTGGCGGCCCGTATGGAGCGGCTGGGGCTGGAATGAGAACCGCGCTGGTCCATGATTGGCTCAATCAGATTGGCGGGGCTGAAGATGTGCTGGAAAATCTGGCTGCACTTTACCCCCAGGCTCCCCTTTATACCTCTCTCTATTGGCCGCAGGCAATGCCCGACCATTGGCGCGGGTGGGATATTCGCACCTCATTTATTGACCGGCTGCCGCTGGCCCGGCGCAAACAGCAGCTTTATTTTCCCCTCTACCCGATTGCTTTTGAACAATTTGACTTTGGAGAATATGATCTGGTCTTGAGCAACAAGAGCGGCTTTTGCCACGGCATCATTACCGGGCCGGAAACGCTGCACATTTGTTACTGTCTGACACCGACGCGCTACGTTTGGCGCTACCACCAATATGCGGAGCAAGAGAATTTGGGGAGGCTGACGCGTAGTTTGTTGGTCCCCTTTTTGGCCTGGCTGCGGCAGTGGGACCGGCTGGCGGCCGATCGGGTGGACCATTTCATAGCCATATCGACGGAGGTCCGTCGCCGAATCGGCAAGGTTTATCGGCGAGAAGCGGCTA
>JAWOIM010000536.1:0-12132 GCA_046484685.1 Chloroflexota bacterium
GCAGAGACGAGTGTCAACTTGCTCTGTAGCCCCTCGTTCAACCGTTCTATAAGGCGAGGGCGCAGAACGGCTTTAGGGCGGGGTGGTGAAATGTAAAGTTTGGTGGTTAAAATCGGTGTAGTCATAAGAAAATAGAGGGTGGGATGGTAAAATTGTGTTGAAATTGTTCTTGAGGCAATTACACAACTAACCAACTGTCAGAATCAAGTCGACCTCCCATCACAACAAAGAGAGCCGGAGAGGGGCAAAAGATCGCCGATGCTCAGGGCAAGGGCCAAAGTCGATCAGGGCTTGCCGGTGTTGGACGGTGCCATAGCCTTTGTGTTGGGCGAACCCATAATGGGGAAATTGTTGGCTCAGCTCACCCATCATGCGGTCGCGGCTGACTTTGGCCAAAATAGAGGCGGCGGCAATGGTAAGGCTGGCGCTGTCACCACGAATGATAGATTGTTGGGGCAGAGAAAGGGTGGTGAGGCGGATACGGCCGTCTATCAACAAATAATCAGGCGCAGGGTGCAGGTGGGCCAGAGCCGCTCGCATGGCCCGGCGCGTTGCGGGCAGAATGCCAATGGCGTCGATGGTGGCTGCGTCTACCTGCCCCACACCGCTGGCCACGGCCGTTTCCCTGATCACCTCAAACAACTGCTGCCGCCGCCCGGCCGGCACCTGTTTGGAATCATCTACATCCAGCAGCAGATATTCCAGATCGGGGTTATCCAGAGGCAACATAACGGCCGCCGCCACCACCGGCCCGGCCAGCGCTCCTCGTCCGGCCTCATCCAGCCCGGCTATATAGCGATACCCGGCTCCATTCCATATCCCCCGTTCCCACTCAAGTGTAGGCATTTTTATCCGTTATCGGTTATTCGTTATCGGTCCACCGGTTACGGTCCACCGCTTACGGTCCACCGCTTACGGTCCACCGGTTACCGCTTCCCGATTACCGGCTACCGCTCACCGGCCACCGGTTTGGGCTGTTGCGCTCGTTTATAAGTACCCAACAGCAGATGCCAACGGACGTCAAAAGCTTCCTTGAAGCTCCATAAATAATCGACAAATTTAACGTGTGAGCCTTCCTGGTTAACCCAGTAGGCCGCGATAATCTCCACCGGATAACCAAAATGGCGCGCCAGGGCCAGTGCCTCAATATCAAAGCCAAAACCGTCAATATGGGCCACGCCAAAAATTGTTGCGGCCGGCCGTGCCCGAAAGGCCTTAAAGCCACACTGTGTATCCCAAATACCGGGTACGGCCAGCAGTTGAATCAACAAATTACCGCTGTTGCCCAAAAATCGTTTGAAGCCGGATTGGGGAACAGCCTGCCGGGCGCCGGGCGCATCTTTGCTATCACGGGAGCAAATGACGATAGCTGCGCCATCGTCAAATAACGGTTTCATCTGGTCAAAATGGGAGATGTCGGTAGAGTTATCGGCATCGGTAAAGAGGCGAATCTCTCCCCGCGCTGCCAGCATCCCCTCGCGTACCGTATAGCCCTTGCCCCGATTTTCCGACCGGTCCAGCCAGCGAATGCCTTGCTTGTCTTGAGCAAATCGGCGTACAACACCAAGCGTATCATCAGTCGCCCCATCCAGTACCACCACAATTTCCCAGGTGTAGCTCTGCTGGGCCAGGTAAGCATAAATAGTGGCCAATGTATTACCAATGCGCTGCTCTTCATTGTAGGCCGGGATAACAACAGAAAGATATGGTCTGGGCATTGATTCTACTTCCTTATCACTCATAAAAATATATTCCGGAGTAATAATTAATTGTTGAATTCCTGACTTGTTAAATTGTTAATGGCGTGGAGCCAACAGTTCATTAATCATTCAGCAATTCAACAGTTCAACAATTAATTGTTTATTATGATCGAACGGCTAATCTTACCCATCATCCGCAGGCGCGTCAACCGGTGTTAAGAGAGCCGTCAGGGTATCGTCGTCAATACGGCGGTTAGCTTGAATGTGGCGGCGCTTGGACCACATTTTGACTACCCCCCACAGGCCGGCCAGTTGACCCCGCAGCCGGGCGCGAGCCGCTTCTCCTCGCCAGGCTCGCAGGGCATCGGTGGTAATACGTAGTTGAGCCTTGAAAATTAACCAGCCGTAGCGGCGCAGCAGGCTGGTGGGGTAATTTTTCCAGATGAGGTAGAGAAAGTTACGGCCGTCATAATAACTGCCGGTTACGCTGCCCCCGGTGGCTTTGAGTTTATGATAGATAACGGCCGTTGGTATATATACCGTCTGCCAGCCTGCCAGATTGGCCCGCCAGCCCATATCCACATCCTCACACGAAAAAAAGAAATCGTCGTCCAGAAAGCCAATTTCCTGCAGCAGTTGGCGGCGATAGGCAGCCGCCCCCCCGCAGGCACTAAAGACCACCTCTTCCCGATCATATTGGCCTACATCCGGCTGCCAGACGCCTCGATTGCCGGGAATGCCGTCAAACCGGTAATAATCGCCGGCCGTATGGAAATGGTCACGCCGGTCGAACAGAAGCATTTTGCTGGCAACCGCCCCCGCTTGGGGAAAACGGCCGAATCCCCCCACCACCTCTGCCAACCAGCGAGGATCTGCTTCTGTATCGTTGTTTAGCAGAATAATAAACTCCCCTCGGGCCGCCTGCCAGCCGGCGTTACAGGCACCGGTGAAGCCATGATTGCGGCCTAATTCCAGCAGCCGCACCTCCGGAAACTGCTGCTGCACATACGCCTGGCTGCCGTCAGTCGAGCCATTGTCGACCAGCAGTACCTCAAAGTCGGTGAACGATTGCCGGCGCAGGCTGAGCAAGCAGTCATCGAGGTGATGCCTGCCGTTAAAGTGGGGGATGATAATTGATGCCACAGGCATTGCTGCCATACCTTAATCCTTGATAGTCGCTTAAAGACGCTAGACCTGACAGGTTTTTGAGGCCGAATTTTGCCTGATTGCTCTGGTGACAAACCTGTCAGGTCTGAATGCTTCCGTTTTGTGTTATGATTGTACGCCATGTCTATAGTATCTGTGAAATTATCGCGATTGCCTTTTATACTCGTTTTGTTTAGCTACTTGCTGCTGGGCGGGCTGTATGCCTGGTTTACACCGGCCTGGCAGGCCCCGGATGAGCCGGCCCACTATAACTATGTGCGCCAGTTGGCAGCGGGTCAACTGCCGCTGATGGAGCCGTCTGATTATAACGAAGCGTTTCGCAATGCGGCCGTTTCCAGCGGCTTTGCCCCGGAATATGAAATATCGCTGCTGACCTATGAGGATTGGCAGCCGCCGCTCTATTACCTGCTGCAAACGCCGGTCTATTGGCTGTCGGGCGGCTCCCTGCTGGCGCTGCGCCTCTTTTCGCTGCTGTTGGGGGCGGGGGTGGTCGTCGGGGCGTATCTGATTGGCCGCCAGCTTTTTCCACAGCGAGAATGGTTGGCGTTAACAACGGCCGTTTTTGTGGCCTTTGTGCCCCAACACACAGCCATCATGGCTTCTGTCAACAACGACGCTCTGGCCGAGCTGCTCATCGCCGGGATTATCTTATTGTTATTAAAAAGCTTTGACGCAGAGGCGCAGACTTGTGCTGAGCATAGCCGAAGTAGACATAGAGGAGAGAAGACCGCGCCACTTCCCACTTCTCACTTCTCACTTTCTACTACTTACTTTCCACTACTAACTATTGGCGTTCTTCTCGGTCTCGGCTACCTGACCAAAGGCACTGTCTACCCCCTCAGCTTCCTGGTGGCAGCACTTTTGCTGTGGCGCTATTGGGGGAATTGGGCCGGGTTGGTGCGGGCCGGACTGCTGGTTTTTGGCGTGGCCTTGCTCATGGGCAGCCTGTGGTGGGGGCGCAACCTGGTAGTATACGAAGGGCTTGATCCCTTTGCCACGATGGCCCATGATCGGGCGGTGGTCGGCCAGACGCGCACGGCCGAATGGGTGGCTGACTATGGCCTGGCAGAAACGGTGCGCCGCTTTGGGCAGACAACCTTTAACAGCTTTTGGGGCCAGTTTGGCTGGATGGCCCTGCCTATGACCCATCCCGGCTGGCTTTATCCGCTGCTGCGTTTGTTTACAGGAGTGGTGGTGGGGGGGCTGCTGGTCGAAGGGGTGCGGCAGCGGGGACGGTGGCGACCGGCTGTCTGGATTTTGTTGGGGCTGGTAGGGCTGGCCGCAGCCGTTCACGTGGGCTACAACCTGACTTATGTGCAGCACCAGGGACGCTATCTCTTCCCGGCCTTGATCCCTATGGGTGTGGGGGTAGCAGCGGGATTGTGGGGTTGGTTGCGGCCGTTTTACTACCGTTTGCCCCCATCCAACTGGCGGCTTTATGTCCCCTATCTGCTGCCGCTGGGTCTGGCCCTGGCCCTTATTCTACTCAACCTGCACGCCATCTTCCGCGTCATCGTCCCCAACTTATGACGGAGGACGGAAGACCGAGGACGGAAATTCTGCTCCGTCTTCCGTCCTTCGTCTTCCGTCTTCAAGCTATTTCTTGTCGCGTGGGCACAGTTTCCCAAATCAGGGTGTCCGGCGACAGGCGAATTTCACGCACACGGCCGTTTACCATCACCAACACATGCAGCCCGGCCTCATTCAGCCAGTGCCGCCCCTGCTCCACCGGCAGCCAGTGGCCGTCCAACTCAATACGCCGCACTTGAATACGGCCGTTGGCCGCAAAAACAGCATCTACACCAATTGTGGTTGCTGTCATCATACCTCCGTGATGCGTGAAACGTGAAGCGTGATATTCTTTTCACGTTTTACGTTTTACGTTCCGCTCACTCTTGCGCCAAAACCAGGCCAGCTTGCGGTACTTCACCCACTCATAGACCATCATATAAAAGGTGAGGCGCAAGCCGTGCCAGCCGTCCCGATAGCCGTTCAGGGTAATGTAGCGCCACCAGAAGTGGCGCAAAGGCTGCAAGATAAAGTTGTGGGGCCGGGCTCGGACGCCTTCCTGCCACAAAATTTTGGCGTCAACGCTGCTATAGGCCCGCTGTTTGGCGTGGAAATGGGCCGCGTCCCGGTAATTGTAGTGGATGAGAGGATTTTCCAGATAGCCAATCTGGCCATCAACGACGGCGATCTCATGCACCGGCCGTTCGTAGCGCACGTAGCCCTGTTTGAACAGCCGCAGTTGGTAGTCGGGATACCAGCCGGCCCCTTTTGTCAGTTTGCCAAAAATGTAGTTGTGGCGGGGCACATACCAGCCATGCTCCGGGCGCTCGGCCACCACTTGCCGGATTTCGGCCGCCAGTTGGGGCGTGCCCCGCTCGTCGGCATCGACGAAGAAAACCCAGTCGGTTTCTATCTGATCCAGGGCGGCATTACGCTGTTGGGCATAATTTTCAAAGGGGGATTGGCACACTTCGGCCCCGGCAGCCTGAGCCAGCTCTACAGTCTTATCTAGGCTATACGAATCGAACACCAGCCGCCGGTCGGCCCAGGCCAGGCTTTCCAGACAGGCGGTAATGTGTTCGGCTTCGTTGAGGGTGAGGATGACGGCCGTTATTTCCAAGAATTAGCTCCCTTGCTGCTCTCCCTCTATTTCCCCAATCAGGCTCTCGATTTCTTGAATAATCGCCGGCAAATTGGCTTGCGTAAAGCTCATAGCCGGAGCAGGAATCCGATTATGCTTCATATCTGGCGGTACATGTTTGTGATGGGGGTGTGTGCTTTGTAGAGTGGAATCATTTGGATGGGGTTGCGGATCATACCAGTACAACTTTTCCTGACCACGCCATACCTCGTACCCATACCAGTCAATTACAGCAGGCAGGCGAGAGTAAATTAGTCGTTCACGAACAATTACGCGAATATGGTGGGTGAAATGAAGTTCACCAACTACTCTGGCAAGTGATTGTCCTACGCGAATGAAGGTTAGCGTCGATTTCTGTATTGATGGGAACTGTTCTGGCAAGGTGTAAAGGAATAGCTCGTAATCTTGGGGTGTTCGCAATGGGTCGCTCATGCGACAACTCGCACCAATCCCGCCAGGCTTGACGTATGCTGTTGCAGGCGTTGGATTTCATTGCGATACTCGGCCTGGCGTGTCAACCAGGTGCGGTATACGCTGGCCCATTCCCCAAAATCCAAAACCCATTCTTCGTTTTCCGGTTCTTCACCACTAATATAGGCCGTATAAAATGTCTCGGAACGAATACCATACTTTCGTTCAAAACTTAACAGCTCTTCTTCAAGCGCATGAATATCTGCCAAAATATGTTGTGGAGTCATTATTTCACCTCTATGCGCTCTATTATAGAGTAAAACTTTCTATGCAACAGCTACCTGTGTTACACTACCCGAATCCCAAATGTCAACCACCTGCTCATAAGCCCGTTTCAGGTCAGGGTTGCTTTCGCGACGGGCGCGGCGGTTCATCGCCTTTTGCACCAGCCAGGAGGCCGCCGCCAGCTTGGCCCGGCCATGATGCTGCCGGTACAACTGTGCCCGGCTGCGCCACAAATTAATGATGGACTGGGCTGGAATTTGGCGAGTGCTTTCACCGCCGTAATGGACCACTTCGGCCGCCGGTACGGTGTAGATATTCCAGCCGGCCTGCTTGATGCGCCAGCACCAGTCGATTTCTTCACAGTACATGTGGTAGGATTCGTCAAAGCCGTTGGTCGCTTCGGCCACGTCAGCCCGGACTAGCATAGTGGCTCCCAAGGGATGGTCTACGGCAAAGGGAGCGCTGTCAGGACGGTACCAACGGCGGGCATAACGGCCGTTCCAGCGCGACTCATACAAACGGTTCGGTAGAGGGAAAAGGTCGAATAGCAACTGACCCAGGCCGGGAAAACGGAAGGCACTGTGTTGAAAACGGCCGTCGCCATAGACCAGACGCGCCCCGGCCATACCGGCATTGGGACGGTCGTCCAGACATTCTACCAGGTGGCGAGTGGCACCGGGCCGCACCAGCGTATCGGGATTGAGTAAAAAATAGTAGCGGGGTTGGTCGGCCGCAGCCGCTTTCATGCCCTGATTGTTGGCCGCACCAAAGCCGACGTTGCGCTGGTTGGCAATGACGCTGACATGGGGAAACAAGTTGGCCAACAGGTCTACTGTGCCATCGGTCGAATCATTATCCACCACCCAGATACGGCCGTTTAAGCCTGTCTGGCGCATATCGTTACACACCGATCGCAAACAGTTGGCCAAATAATTCCGCACGTTCCAGCTTACAACGATTACCGCTACATCAATTCCAGCCACGTTATGCTCCAGCCTGATACAGTACACACTAGTACAAAATTGATCCAATCATAGTCTGGACCAACTCGACTTCCAAGTGTAACGGGATGGGGCCAACGTCGCCAATGACACTTACCGATGCTTAATAAAAACGGATGATAGACCGCGGACGATGGACGGCGGACCAGAGGACCCATCGTCTATCGTCTATCGTCTATCGTCAATCTTCGCACGACTGCGCATCCAAATCAGCCGGCAAATCAATCAAAATATCCTGTACATCAACGCGGGTGTTGACCACCTGCACATCCTCATGGATCAGGCCGGCCCACATAGGCTGCGGGTTGCGTTCACCCAAGGGGCCAACGATGCGAATACCGCCCGTGACCAACGCTCGCCGGCCGGGCATCAGATAATAGTGGCCATCAATTTCTTCCAGATCATCCGGCCCGCCTACGGCCCAGCGGTAGGGGTAGTTGGTAAGCTCGTTCTCAAAACCAATTCCTACCCGAAAAGCGCCTGACTCGGTGTGCCAGCCCAACGTGTTGTAATTCCAGTCTGAGTCGTAGATCGTGTCCGGTGCGGGGCCGGTCGTACGGATAGGCGTATTGCCATAATTTTCCACCGTCAGGGTAAAGAACAGCGTATGGCACAGGGGCACAGCACGGGTATTGAACTCAACGGTACGACCGGTGGGTGGCGGAAAAATAAGACCTCGCGGCACCCCACCAAATTGTATGGTCACCTGGTCGGCTACGCGCACCTGTTGGCCAATGCGGTCCTGCACCACAGCAATAATGGGGTAGGACCCATCAGGTGGTGGGGTGGCTCCCCGGTCTACACCGCCTTCATAGTCAAAGGTATGGCGGCCGGGCATATTGGCCGGGATGTCCCGCTCCTGTTCAGAGATAGGCAGTTCCTGACCATCGGGCATCTGCACAAAAACACGCAGGTTTTCTACTTCTTTGACCAGGTAAAGCTGGATGAGCAGCCGGTCGTCAATACCGTCGCGATTGGGGGTAAAAGCGGCCTTATCCAGGGAAAAGTCACGGATTTCGGGCAGCAGCGTATCGGCATTGGCAATAACGAGTTGGCCTTGCGCTTGCTCGGTGTGCCCCTCATCGTCAGCGGCCGTTATGGTCCAGGTATAGGTGCCGTTTTGCAAAACGCGGTAAAGTATCTCACCGTCGATTTGTTCATCGGGCAGGTGGTAGCCATCAACAATGCCGCCAAAGTAGACGCGGTAGTCGCCCGCACCGCGCAGCCGGTCGTTGCGAAAATAAAACCGCTGGCCGGCATCATTTTCAAAGTAAATAGAGACGGTGGCGTTGCGGGAGAGAGTATACTCAATCAGGGTGATGTCGGTGTCGCCGTCGGCATTGGGGCGGATTTCAGTGTGCTGAAAGGAGACCTGACGCAGCAGACTGTCATCTCCGCGCACCACGCGCCAGCCGATGAGAACGGCCGTTCCTACCACCAGCAAGGCCACGACCAGAATAATCTTAAAAGCATGGGGTTGTTTCTCTAACATCATGGGGCAAGTGTACCAAAGGGCAGGGCGCAGGGCGAACGGCGATTAGCCCACGTTTACCTGTCGCTTTATTGGCTTGTCGCTATAGGGGGGCAATGCTACAATGCCGCTATCAGGACGATGGACCATAGACGATGGACCATGGACGATGGAGCTTTGTCATTTAATCATGATCTATGGTCAACTTTAAGAAGAAGTGCGAGCTATACCCAATTTTTATATCAATAAAGGAATTTTTATGAATCATTATGGTACAGATCGGTGGTGGCCTTTTGCTGAAGGGGGGGGGACGACAATTGTGCTCGTTTCGGCCGTTTATACGGCGGCTCACCTATTACACAAACGCACCCCATCTCCCCTGACACGCGCCCTCTCCTGGCTCATGACCGGCCTCTGGCTGCTCATTCTTTACTTTTTCCGCGACCCCAACCGGCGCTTTAGCGGCGACCCGGCCCTCTTTCTCAGCCCGGGGGATGGGGAAATTGTTGATATTGTTCAAGAGCGAGAAGAGCGTTATTTGCAAACCGACGTGGTGCGCATCAGCATCTTTCTCTCCATTTTTGATGTCCATGTGCAGCGGGTGCCGATTGCCGGGCGAGTAACGGCCGTTGACCACCGGCCCGGTCAATTTTTACAAGCCTTCAAACCGGAAGCATCGGCCGTTAACGAATATATCGCCATGCAGTTAGAAACTGACTTTGGGCCTGTGTTGATTAAACAGATTGCCGGTATTCTGGCCCGCCGCTGCGTCAACTATTTACGACCGGGTCAACGCGTGGCTCGCGGCCAGCGGCTCGGCCTCATCAAATTCAGCTCCCGCGTCGATATTTTTCTGCCTCATAACGCCCAACTGCTCGTCTCTGTAGGCGATAAGGTATACGGGGGTTTGACGCCGGTGGCACGGCTTACTAAATGAGCGTATTGCGTATTCCGTATTCCGTATGAGGCTGAATGGTTACGCAATACGAAATACGCAATAATTCAACCCGCTAACCCTATGAACAGCAAATACCGCTATATCGTCCCTAACGGCATCACCTTTATCTCCCTGACCTGCGGCATTCTGTCGATGATGCTGGCGGCTACCTACCAGTTAGAAGTGGCCGGCATATTGATTCTGGTCAGCTATATTCTTGACCTGCTGGATGGGGCAACGGCCCGCCGCCTGCAAGCCAGCTCGGCTTTTGGTCTCCAGCTCGATTCCCTGGTCGATATGGTCAGCCTGGGGACAGCCCCAGCTATCCTGGTTTTTATGCACCTGCAAGCAGCCGGTCTAACCAGCTTTTGGGTCTGGCTCTTTGTGGTACTGGTGCCGCTGGCCGGGGCCTTTCGCCTCGCCCGCTTTAACTTACTGCCCCCCAAAGAAGACGGTGAGCGAGACTCGATGGGGCTGACCATTACCTCGGCCGGGGCTACGCTGGCCCTGGCCGTCCTGGCCGACCTCTCCATTCGTGCTGAGTATTTACCTGATTGGCTCTTTGTCTTCCTGATGGGTCTTCTCTGCGTCCTGATGGTGAGCAAGATTCCCTTTCCTTCCTTTTTTTGGGTCTTTGCCAGTATTAAACGCAGCACAATCCTGGTTACATTATTTATCTTGTCTGTTCTGATAACAACTTTTTTCAACGCCTGGTTCTTCTGGCAAAACGTTTATTTGGGCTTTTCACTGCTGCGGGCCGGTTATAAAACATGGAAATAACAATGACAAATTGGGGTAAACGCTGGCGTCAATTTGAGGGTGACGCGATCTATTTTTATCAAAAGCTGGTAGGTAAAACGGTGCGCTGGCAAATTGAAGGGAAGGGGAATTTAACGCTGGCGCTGGCCAGCAAACGGCCGTTTCTCTGGAGCTTATGGCATGGGCTTTCTCTGCCCTTTATTATGTACAGCTATCGCTTTTTGGATACACGTGATTTTTGTATTGTCGTCGTTGGGGATGAACGGTCTGAGGTGTTACACCAATTGGCCGTTCGCGTACAAGCCACCACCTATGCCGTCGATATGGCGGGCAATCCCATGACGGCCGGTCGGGCCGTTTTGCGCGTCATTCAGGCCATGAAAAAGGGAAAACAATCGATGTTGGCTCCTGACGGACCCGATGGTCCCGCTTTTGTAGCCAAGCCCGGTGTCACCTTTCTGGCGCGTAAAACAGAAGGGGTGGTGCTGCCGGTGGGGATGTGGGCCTGGCCCATAGTACAGTTACCCCGTTGGGACCAGTACCTGATTCCCCTCCCCTTTGCTAAAATATACGTGGCTTTGGGTGAACCGATTTTTGCCCGCAAAGGAGACGATGATACCCACCTAAAAGAAACGATTACGCAGGCGTTATCGGCCGCACGCCAAAAAGCCCGGCAAATGGCCGGTGCCCGATAACCGTTTTCCGGCTGCATAATTATGACAGCCTCCTATTTCTGTAAGATATGAGTCACAATCGTCGCCCCACTGCCGCCGATGTTTTGGGCCATGCCCGTTTTGACGCCGTCGATCTGGGCCGCACCGGCCGTGCCCCGCAGTTGCAGGGCCACTTCGGCAATCTGATAGAGGCCGGTAGCCCCCACCGGATGGCCGCGTGCTTTCAGACCGCCCATGGTGCTGATGGGAATACGGCCGTTGGGCAAAATCGCCCCTTCCTGCCCCAACCGCACCCCGTCACCCCGCTCGGCAAAACCACACGCTTCCAACGAGAGGGCGGCCATAATGCTAAAGGCATCGTGCAGTTCAAAGATATCAATGTCGTCGGGGCCAACGCCGGCCTGGCGGTAAGCCTGATGGGCTGATTTCTCAGCGGCGCTGAGCCAGAGCGGGTCGTGCCGGTCATGGACGGCCAGCGTATCGGTGGCTGAGGCGGAGCCGATGACGCGCACCGCCTGGGGTGCTTTGGCCGCCGGAACCAGCAGCAGCGCGGCCGCCCCATCCCCTATGGGTGAGGCGTCGTAGAGACGCATGGGATCGGCGACCAGGCGGCTGTTCTCATAAATCTTCTGGGTGATAGGCTGCTGGAAAAGGGCGTTGGGATTTTTGGCCCCGTTGGCGTGGGCGTTGAGCGGGAAGGGGGCAAAGTCGGGCTGCTGGTAACCATATTCGTGCATGTAACGCTGCATGATAAGCGCGTTTAGTCCCACAAAAGTAATGCCCTGGTTGGCTTCGTAGTCAGCATCGGCGGCCGTAGCCAGGGCGGCCGATGTTTCACGGCCCAGGGTATCGGTCATTTTTTCCACGCCGATGACCAGCACGGTGTCCATCTCGCCGCTGGCTACGGCCAGCAGCCCCTGCCGCATGGCCGAGCCGGCCGAGCCACAGGCGGCTTCCATTTTGACGGCCTCAATGCCCCATAGACCAAGCTGATCGGCAACGGCCGTTCCCAGGTTAGCCTGTTTACTGAACCGGTCACTGCTCATAGTGCCCACATAGAGAGCAGCCACGCGGGTC
>JAWOIM010000557.1:0-9957 GCA_046484685.1 Chloroflexota bacterium
AGCGATGGGCAGCCCTGCCCATCAGCGAACGTATCACTATCCTCGATGAAATAAGACAAGCATTCCTCGCCCTGGCCGATGAGTGGGTAACAGCCAGTCTGGAAGCCAAAGGGGTGACGCCCGGCGGCCTGGCCGAGGCCGAAGAATGGCTCTTTGTGGCCTCCATCCTGCGGGCCATACGGCTCTATAAGCAGTCGCTGCGGGAGATTGAAGGAAACGGCCGTCCCCGTCTGGCCGGTCACCTGCGAAAAAATCCTGAGGGGCAGGTAGTCGCCCCCGTTTTCCCGCGCAACGGCTGGGAGCGGCTCATTTACCAGGGGATGGAGGCCGAGGTCTGGCTGGAGCCGGGCGTAACGGCTGCCGCGGCTCTTGAGGAACAGGCCGGCATCTATCAGGAGAAAGGGCAGCCGGGCCGGGTGGCCCTCGTCCTGGGGGCGGGCAATGCTTCCATGCTGCCGGTCATCGACAGCCTGCACAAATTGTTTGTCGAAAATCAGGTCGTCGTCCTCAAACCCAATCCCGTCAACGCCTATCTTGGCCCCTTGATAGAAAAAGGGTTGCAGGCCCTGATAAAGCGGGGCTTCCTCAGACTGGTCTACGGCGGCGTGGCCGAGGGCAACTATCTGTGCCACCATCCGCTGGTTGACGAACTGCACCTGACCGGCTCTATTCGCACTTTTGAAGCGATCACCTTTGGCCCCGGCCCCGAAGGCCAACAACACAAAGCAGAGAAACGGCCGTTGCTCAACAAACGGTTTACCTGTGAACTGGGCAATATCACCCCGGTGATCATCGTGCCCGGCCCCTGGTCAGAGCGGGAGATAGCCGACCAGGCCAGCCAGATTGTGACCTGGCTGGTGGCCAATGCCGGTTTCGGCTGCCTGACCCCCCGGCTGCTGATCCAACATCAAGCGTGGGAACAGCGGCCGGCCTTGCTCCAGGCCATTGAACGCTGCCTGGATGGCGTCGAAACACGCCCGGCCTACTATCCCGGCACAGCCGCCATTCACGCCGATTTTGTGGCGGCCCATCCCGACGCCCGCCAGATTGGGCAGGGTGGCGGGGAGCGGCTGCCCTGGACCTTTATTCCCGATGTAGACCCTGGCCGGCCTGACGACATCTGTTTTACGCGCGAAGCCTTTTGCGGCCTCCTGGCCGAAACGGCATTGACCGCGCCGGACGCCGTTACTTTTCTAGAGCAGGCGGTCACTTTGGCCAACGAAACCTTATGGGGCACGCTGTGTGCCGCCCTGATTGTGCATCCGGCCTCGCTGCGAGAGCCGCGGCTGGCAACGGCCGTAGAGCAGGCCATCGCCCGGCTGCGTTACGGGTCGGTTGTGGTCAACCAATCCCCATTTGCCGCCTACTATTTGCTCGTTACCCCTTGGGGCGGCTTCCCCGGCCGGCCGCTCCACGACGTACAATCCGGTCTGGGCCGGACGGGTAACGTGCTGATGCTGGACCAGGTTCAGAAATCGGTGGTGCGTGCCCCTTTCCGCAAACCATTGGACGCTATCCGGGTGACAGCCCGGCGTCCCCGCGATTTTTGCAGGCATCTGGCTTATTACGAAGCAACCGGATCGGTCCGGCATTTGCCGGGCCTGTTGTGGTCGGCCTTGTAAAATCATCATACCGCTGTGCAAAGTAGAATATCGTAGCGCAAACATCCCTGTTTGCGCGGTCAAGCAGGAATGCTTGACCTCCATTTTTGAAGGAGTTCAACATGGACGCGGCACACCATGAAAAATGAAAATTCATCGTCTACCCCTGATTTAATCAGGGGCCGTCGTCCATGGTCTGTTTATGAAGGAGGATCAAAGATGAGAGAAGCAGGACGAGGTCTGTTAATCATAACCGGTCTGGTGTGTCTACTAATGGCCGTTGGTTATTTCTGGCAGATAGAATGGGCCGTAGCTACCTGGCCCTGGCCAGACGGCCGTTTAACCTATATGTTTATCGCCTCCATGTGGGCGGCGGTAGGGGCTGCCCTGCTCTGGATCGCCCTGGCGCGGGCCTGGGGCCATCTGGCGGCCGGAGGACTGAATTTACTGGTAACAATGGGGGGCTACGCCATCTTTTTTGGCCTGTTGGCCCCACAACAAGGCGGAGACGGGTTGTGGGGATACGTCCTCTTTGGCGGCCTGGCGGTTGTGGTCAATTTGCTGCTGATTGGCTGGAGCCACCGGCTTGAGCTGGCCCAGCTTACACCGCTGCCGCGCCCCGTTTATTATTCCTACATTCTATTTGTCGTAGTCCTGCTGCTGATTGGCATTGGTCTGATATTACAGCAAGCCAACATCATGCCCTGGCCGCTGCAAGCGGAAACGTCGGTCCTGATTGGCCTCATCTTTTTGGGCAACGCTTTTTATTTTGTGTATGCCCTGTTACGGCCGTATTGGGAATACGGCCGTGCCCAACTATGGAGCTTCCTGGTGTACGACCTGGTGTTGATTGGCCCGCTGGTAGCCCACTGGCCCAACGTCTTGCCTGAACTACGTCTGAATTTACTCGTCTATATCCTGGTCCTGGTTTACAGCGCTGCTTTGGCTGCATACTACCTGTTTTTGCGACCTCGCTCCTGACGGGCCGGTTATACTTCCGGCGCGGCCACGGCCGTTTCTACCGCCACCTTCTTCTTCCGTTTTCGTTCTGAGACGGCCGCCAGGTAAATACCCAGCAGCAGCAAAACCAGCCCGGCCAGTTGCAGCCCGGCTACGCTTTCTTGCAGCAAAATGAAGGCCAAAATAGCCGACCCCACCGGCTCGCCCAGGACGGCCACAGCGACAAACGTCGCCGACAGGTAGCGCAGCGACCAGTTAAAGGCGGTATGGCCCAATAACTGCGGGCCAACGGCCAGCCCGATGACAAAGAGGTAAGCCAGTAATGAGTAACCCGCCAACGTTTGCCCGGCCAGCAAGGTGGCCACCAACAATATGAGGGCCGCGCTGCTGTAAACCAGCCAGATGTAGGCCAGCAGCGACAGCCGTGCCCGCATATCCCGCCCAATCAGGAAGTAGCCGGAGGCGGCAATAGCGCCCAACAGCGCCAACAGGTTGCCTAGCGTGGGCGCCGAATGCTGTACGACAACGGCCGTTTGCGTCTGGCTATCACTGACCAAAATCAAAATCGTCCCGGCAAGGGTCAGCCCAATTCCGGCCAGAGCCAGCCCACCCAGCCGCTCCCGAAAGAGGAAAAAGGAGGCAACGGCCACCCAGAGCGGGTTGGTGGCCACCAGCGCCGTGCTGCTGGCCACCGACGTATAACCCAGGGAACTGATCCAGGCGGCAAAATGGATAGCCAGGAAAAAACCGGCTGCCAGCCCCAACAGCAGATCCCGCCGTTCAAGCTGGCGCAGTTCGGTGCCGGCCCGCGACCAGGCCAGCGGCGTCAAAATCAGGCTGGCTACCAACAAACGGCCGGTGGCAATCGTCATAGAGGGCATTCCCTCCTGCTGCGCCAGCCGGATCAGGATAGCGGCCGTGGAGGCCACCAAAATACCGCCGGCCAGGACGAGGAAGGGGAGAAAGCGGTGTTTACTCATAGTAAAAAGTGGAAAGTGGGAAGTAAAAAGTAAAAAGTGGACGTAAAGACCTCACTTCTTACTTTCTACTTCTTACTTCTCACTAAAAAACCGGCTCCGCCTCCGGATCGGGCAGGGCCTGGGCCTGGACGGCAGCGGCAATGCGGCGGCCTTCGGTTTCATCCACGAAGTAGAGGATAGCTCCACCGATGATGAAGAAGAGGATGACGGAGAGGATACCGAGGCGGCTGGAGCCGGTTATGGTAATGACGGTAGCCATGACGGTTGGTCCCATGACGCCGGAAAATTTGTCGATAACGCCATAAAAGCCGAAGAACTCACCCGACTTGTATTGGGGAATCATGCTGGCAAAGAAGGAGCGGGACAATGCTTGCGTGCCGCCCTGGACCATGCCCACCAGGAAAGCGAGGAAGAAGAAGTGAACGGCCGTACTCATAAAATAAGCCAGAACGCTGACACCGGTATAAATAGCCAATCCCACAAAAAGCGACTTCTTGGTGCCGATGCGGCCGGCCAACATGCCAAACAAGAAAGTAAAAGGCACCCCCACAAACTGGACCATCACGACTGCCCCAATCAAGGCCCCCTGCTCAATGCCCATTTCGGCACCGTAAATAGCCGCCATACGGATAATGGTGCCCAAGCCATCCCCGTAGACAAAGTAAGCCAGCAGCAGCAAAAAAGCGTTGCGGTAAGAACGCAGTTCGCGCATGGTACGGGCCAAACGGTTCAGCGCCTGCCGCAGCGCCCCGCCCACCAGCACCTCATTCGGATCCAGCTTGGGCATCGGTTCCGGCACGCGCCGGAAAATGGGGATGGCAAACAAAGCCCACCAGATACCCACGGCCACAAAAGAAAGGCGCACGGGCAGGGTTGTGCCTTCGGCCATGCCAAACAGGCCGGGCATCTGAATCATCAACAAACAAAAGGCCAACAGCAGCCCGGCTCCCAGGTAACCGAGGGCAAAACCACCGGTCGAAACCCGGTCTATCTCTTTGTTGCTGGCGATGTGGGGCAGCAAGGCATCGTAAAATACGGTGCTGCCGTTGGCCCCGATGTTGATCAGGACAAAGACGGCCAACGCCAAAAACCAATCCCCTTCGCTGACAAAAAAGAGAGCGACGGAGGCCAGGACGCCAACGGCCGTAAACAGTGCCAGCAGCAGCTTCTTTATCGGCACCCGGTCGGTAATGGCCCCCAGCAGCGGGGCAATGACGGCCACGACAGCAATGCCGATGGTAGTGGCATAGGCAAAGTTGCGCGTGGCGATTTCGTTGGGCAAATCGCCGGATAACACTGACTGAAAGTAGATAGGAAAGATGGTGGCCACTACCACGGCCCACATACCGGTAATGGCCCATTCATACATGGCCCAGGCTCGCAGCGCCGGCCGGTGCAGCCCCAGCCGCTCAAGCAGGGGCATTACCTGTGCCCGGTCTTCTTCTGTTCTTGGTTTCATACCTCTCCTTATGTGACATGATCATTGCTGTCAACTTAAGACCTGACAGGTTTTCCGAATAGCTGTTGTCAGTCGGGAGCGCTTGCCCAAACCTGTCAGGTTTGTACCTTAAATTGACACGTATGGTGACATGATATGCGGCGTTGTTTATCACCCAAAACGCATTCACAAATCATCTGCCCCAAGTTATATCAGTAAAAAACTGTCCCTGCCATAAGAATAGCCATCTGATTTTTAGTCAGTAACGCAAATTTGATGTATAGTTTGGGTAAGCGTAAACAAGCACGTATTTGTTGAAAGGGAGAAACTGTGCATGAGTGAGACAAACCAGAAACGAATTGGCATTCTGGTGGGCCAGGAAAAAGAGTGGCCCAAGGCGTTTATAACGGCCGTTAATAACCATTCCCACAGCGCCACCGCCGAATTTGTTAAACTGGGCGGCACCTTTATGAGTGAAACCTGCTTCTATGACTTGATCATTGACCGCATTTCCCACGAAATCCCCTACTACCGCTCTTACCTCAAATTTGTTGCCCTGCAAGGCTGTACCATCATCAACGATCCCCTCACATGGTCGGCCGACAGCAAATTTATGAGCAATGCTATTACCAACAAACTGGGCTTTACCAGTCCGCGCACCGTTGTTTTGCCCAATAAAGAAGTAGAAGAAGAGAATAAAACGGACAGCTTTCGCAACCTGATTTATCCTATGGATTGGGCCGGCATTATTGAATATGTCGGTGTGCCGGCTATCTTCAAAGATGTCAGCGTGGGCGGAAGGCGGCTGGTCCACCGGGTTCACAGCGTTGATGAATTGATTCAACGGTATGATGAAAGCGGCACACGCACGATGCTTTTGCAGCAGATTATTGAATCTGATGTGCATATTCACGCCTTTGTATTTGGTCAAGAGCAAGTGCAGCTCCTGCGCTACTCATTGGCAGACGGCCGTTATCTGCCCGATTACCTGGATACCGAAAGTACTAAAGGGAAACTCCTGACCCAGGCCACCCTCACGCTGACCAAGACGTTTGGTTACGATATCAACATGGTGGAGTTTGTACTGGAGGGTGAAACCCCATACGTGATAAACAGCACCAATCCGGCACCCATTATTGACAAATCGTTGATGAACGAGGAGCAGTTTGACTGGTGTTTGCAAGAAAGCGTGGCCCTGGCGCTGCGGCGGTTGGAGCGGCCGTTGCCTACCCGAGGTTTTCTACGCGATCTGCTCAATAATAATTTTGTCCAATAAACTAAATTGTAGCCAAATCTTCATCCGTGCTATAATAGAAAAGATTTTAGTTGACTGGTCAACCATTTAACATCATTATCACAGTCCCTTTAGAGCCTAACCCCTATCCCACACCCATGCTTAAAAAGAATCCCACCCTACCCCACCGTGGCCGTGATGCATCTAAGCCCTTGCATTTTGATGATAAATCACTCTACTGAAAAAAAGGTCGAAAAACCGAGTTTTTCAGGGCCACTACTCTGATGATTGTGGTGGCGTTTGGTTAAAAACTCGGTTTTTTCAGTGAACTCATAAATAGAAAAGGAAGAAGAAATGAACTCAATCGGTGACAAATTACCTGAAAAAATTCGTCGTCTGGATGAACTCGCCTACAATTTATGGTGGAGTTGGACACCCAATGCTCGCGAGATTTTTAAGCGTCTCGACTATCCTTTGTGGCGGCGTACCCAGCATAATCCTGTGCAGATGCTGCAAGAAATTGAACCTGCTGTTTTGGAAACGGCCGCTCAGGATGCGGCCTTTATCCGCAAATACAACAAAGTGATGATGGAATATGACGAAGCTATGCGCTTTGAAGGCTCCTGGTTCCAGGAAACGTATCCCGACTACCGGGACAAAACCATTGCTTATTTCTCTTTTGAGTTTGGTCTACACAACTCTCTGCCCATCTACTCCGGCGGTCTGGGTATTCTCTCCGGCGACCATGCCAAAGAGGCCAGCGATCTGGGGCTGCCCTTTGTGGGCATCGGTTTTATGTACCCGCAGGGCTATTTCCGCCAGCGCATCCCTTCCCACGGCTGGCAAGAAGCCATTTACCAACAGATTGATATGAGCCAGGCCCCCATTAAGCCGGTCAGTGATGAGCACGGCAATTCGCTAAAGATCAGCATTGAACTGGCCGGTCGCTCTGTTTTTGCGCGCATCTGGCACGTACAGGTAGGGCGTGTGCCTCTCTACCTACTGGATACGGATGTAGATGAAAACGACCCCTGGGATCGCGAGTTGTCGGCTCGCCTCTATTCCGGCGACAGTGAAATGCGCATTCGCCAGGAAATTATGCTGGGCATTGGTGGCATTCGAGCGCTGCGTGCCCTGGGCATTAAGCCGGCCGCCTACCATATGAACGAAGGTCACTCCGCCTTTTTGGTCTTGGAGCTTATTCGCGAGAAAATTAGTGCCGGTCAAAACTTTGATGAGGCGCTGGCTCAGGTCCGTCAACACACCATTTTTACCACCCATACGCCAGTTCCGGCCGGTCATGACGCTTTTGGCTTCCACATGGTTGAGCAATACTTTAACGGGTATTGGGATCAACTGGGCATCGACCGCGAACAGTTCTTAAACCTGGGTCGAAACGAGGAGAGTTGGGGCACCGCCTTTAATATGACCGTACTGGCTTTACGCACGTCGGGCCAGCGTAACGGCGTCAGCAAGCTGCACGGCCAGGTTTCGCGCGAGATGTGGCACAAGGTTTGGCCAGACCGGCCGGTGGAAGACGTGCCCATCAGCTCTATTACCAACGGCATTCATGTGCCTACCTGGATTGCCAGCGAGATGAACCATCTCTACAACCGGCATCTGGGAACCAACTGGCGCAGCAACCATGACGATCCCTCCCTGTGGGAGCGGCTGTCCGAAGCCTCAGATGAAGAGCTGTGGAATATGCACATTCATTTGAAGCGCAAGCTGCTGGGCTATATGCGAGAGCGGGTGCGTGACCGGTGGGTAGACGGCCGTAACGATCCCACCCAGGCCCTCGTCGGCGGCACACTACTTGATCCAGAAGCGCTGACAATTGGGTTTGCCCGCCGCTTTGCTACCTACAAGCGGGCAACGCTCATCTTCCGTGACCTGGAGCGGCTGCGGCACATCATTCTGGATGCCCACAAGCCGGTACAGATCATCTTTGCCGGCAAGGCCCACCCGGCCGACGACCCCGGCAAGTCGCTTATTCAGCACATCTATAATCTGGCCAAGCACAACCAGTTTGGCGGCCGCATCGCCTTCATCGAAGATTATGACATGCACATCGCCCGCCGCCTGAAGCAAGGCGTTGATGTCTGGCTCAACAATCCGCGCCGGCCGCGCGAGGCCAGCGGCACCAGCGGTATGAAAGCGGCCCTCAATGGTGTGCCCAACTTTAGCGTTCTGGATGGTTGGTGGGTCGAAGGGTACAATGGGGCCAACGGCTGGGTGGTTGGTGATGATACGCAATATGAAGATACAGAGCGTCAAGATGAACATGACGCCAACGCCCTCTACCAAACGTTAGAGGATGAAATTGTGCCCCTTTACTACAATCGTGACCGGGACAATGTGCCGCGCGGCTGGGTAGAGGTCATGCGTGAGGCCATTCGCACCAATGCTCCCCAGTTTAGCATGAGCCGCATGGTCAAAGAGTACACAACAGAGCTGTACCTGGAAGCGATGCGAAACGGGAATATGTGAGACACGTAGGGCGTAGGGATTCTACATCCTACGCCCTACGCCCTGGTAAGGTCTATGAATCGTTGGCTGCGACGCTCCATCTATACAGTAATTACCCTGCTCTGGCTGGTCGTCATGCTCTTGCCGGCCTTTGCCTTTTTATTAGCGGCGCGGGGAGAGCTGCAGGTGGGCAGCAGCCGGCAAAACCAGGTGCGCTTTTTTATGCTGCAGCAGCCAGATGCTGACGGGGTGGGTATAGAGTGGACACGGCCGATACGCCAACAAAACCAGACCACTTGTACCCGCACCAGCGTTCGTTACCTTCTGTGGGAAGGAGAAGGCGAACCGGTCAACACCTGCCGCTGCTATACGGAAACCGGCGAGATTATGGCCGCGGAGCAAGCCGCCTGTAAACCATAAACAACTGCCTGGCTGCTCAACTTTGGTTGTGACGGCAGCTTTTGCCCGAAGCCGGGCTTTTTACAAGAACAACACGCGTCGCGATGCATCAACAAATGGCCGGAGTGGCCGGTAATGAAAATTCGTAGCCCGGACATCCCTGTCCGGGCATCGGGCAGGGATGCCCGATTTACATAAGAGAGAAAATTTATGAGTACTGTTGCTATAAAATGGACCGGACCGGGCAGCCAGATGTTTGTAGGGCGCGATTCGTTTGGTCATGTGACCCTGGCCGGTTCATGGCCCAGTGAGGAAGCAGGTTGGCAAGAATGGAAAGCCCTCAAACCGTCCGATATGCTGCTGCTGAGCCTGGCCGCCTGCTCGGCTTACGATGTGGTGATGATTCTGGAACGGCAGCGACAAAAGCTGTTGAACTTATATATCGATGTCACGGGGGAACAAGCGCCCGAACCACCCTATCAATTTACCCACATGCACCTTTATTATAAACTAGAAGGTGAATCACTGGACCCGAAAAAGGTAGAACGAGCCATTGATTTATCCCAAAACAAATATTGTTCAGTGGCAGCAACCGTCAGAGGCGTTGCCACGCTGACATACAGTCATGACATTATTCAGGTCAACAATGGGTTAGAGAAATGACCCCGTTCGGCAGGATCGGTTTATGTCTCCTAATAGTTGTGGTATAATGAAGTCAAATTTTTAGGCAATATAGACAATGAATAACCAAGCGCGAATCGAGCATATTACCATTGGCTCCCAACCAAGTTATAAACCAACTGAGGCACAGCGAGACCGTGCGGCTGCCCGGCGCCGTTTCAATCGGCTCTATATCTATACCCCGATTTTGCTGAT
>JAWOIM010000571.1:0-3562 GCA_046484685.1 Chloroflexota bacterium
AAGATGTTTCGCAAGAAAATGGGCTGGTCGATCTATATTCTCACGGCCGACAAGAAGTTTCCCCACTATTTTAAGCGGGCCAGGCCAAACCGGGTGCGAAAGATGTATAACGGCCGTATTGAAGTCAACTATTACCAATATTACGGCGAAAAACCTGCATCATAATCACTCAGGACTTTTCAGTAGTCGGCAATTGTGCTTTATCGTAGCCGAGGTACCCTAACCTCGCCGGTTAGAAGCGCGGTTGGGAAACCGCGGCTACAGTGACAACTGAAAAACCGTGCATAATTGTTGTTTATGTTGGCAGCTACGTCAAATGTCATATAAAAGAGGTGACAAAGATCACATGACTTGGGTACCAATTTCTGCTACTCTGTTATTGTCTGGAAGGAATAAGTTTCCAAGAGAAACTGCTTCCCAAAAGATAGAGGAAGCTCCAAGAAATTGGACAGCACTTTTACCAAAGCGTGACATGAAAGACTGAGTTGTTAACACGACCCTATCAGGGCTTCTAAATTTAGATATTTGTTTATCTGTGAAGGCTGGTAGAAGTCACGTGAAACGCACCTGATGTGGCATTGATATTCAATATTGTTAGATAATATTGATGTTCAAAAATCAATTTGCAAAACAGCCGTTGAAATATTGACACTGTTTAGACCAAATTGAAAAACACAAAAGGTTCCAAAATAGCTAAGTTAGCCGTCAAGTACGGTGAAAATAACAAAGCTATTTGAGAATACGGTAAAACAAAGCTGCGAGGTTACTTGGAGCTCCTCTTTTTTTGTGCCCCAATCCCTTGACTTGCATAAACCAGAATCAAAAAGGTGGCATGGTTCATCAAAGATTGCACAGATTACGCAGATTTATAAACTTTTTATCTGCGTAATCGGCGTCATCTTTGACAATATTTTTGCTCACTGTACAAGCCATTTAAATAATAAAGGTATTACTCTACCGGCTGGAAAACGGCTGGGGAGAGCAGGCCCACAAAGGGAAGATTGCGGTATTTCTCACGATAATCTAGCCCATATCCCACCACAAACTTGGCCGGCAAATCAAACCCTTTATATTGCAGCGGGATGTCGATGAGGCGGCGGCGTGATTTATTGAACAGGGTGCATACTTTTAGGCTGGCCGGCCCTCTGACATGCAGGCTGCGCATGAGATAGTTTAGCGTCAGCCCCGTATCAATCACATCCTCTACGAATAACACGTGGCGCCCTTCAAGTGAGGCATCCAAATCTTTGGTAATGCGTACCGCCCCTTTTGTCTTTTCGGCCCCGGTATAGCGGGTTATGGCCATAAAATCAACTTCTACCGGTATGGTAATCATACGCAGCAGATCGGACATAAAGGGGAAAACTCCCTTAAGTACCCCCACCAGCAGCGGATTGCACCCTTCGTAATCGCGTGAAATGGCCTGGCCCAGTTGGCGCACACGCTGTTCTATGGTCTCGGCCGAGAACAAAACTTCTTGCACACCCTCATTCAAATCTTGATAAGCTTCTGGTGGATAATAGGGGGTCATTTGTCAGTATCTTGTGCCTCTGTGCCCAGAATGGCCACCGCCTGTTGATCCAGGCCATATTTGATCATTAAATCACGCAGGTCGCTGCGCTTGAACAGCTTGATGTTAACCTCCGGATGTATCTGGCGCAGGCGGCGAATTTTGCGGTTCTTTTTGGTAATCAATTTGGGACGCATGGTCGTCAATTCGACAAAGAGATCTTCATGGGGCAGGTAGAAATCGGGAGAGAAGGCTTCTTTGACATTCCCCGTTCCGTCCTGTTCCAACACAAACGTTTTTGGCTCATACTGCCAGTCAATGCCGTAATAATCAAGTAGACGAGCAAATTCTGCTTCAATCTCATGGGCAAAGGGGGGTTGTTGTTGATCTGTCATAGATAGTGCGCTTTCCGGGTTACTGGTGACGGATGGCTACCATATGGCCGCCACCAATGTTGAGCAGCAGGTGATCAGCACCGGCCAGAAGCCAGGTATCGTGGGGTTTGGCCGAGCGTGTGCCGCCGCTAAAAATAAGGGTCAATTCTGCCTGGTTCGGGTCTATATGATAGACCATAATCTGGCTGGTGGAGCCACGATTATCTTCAGCCAGCAAATAGGGCTGGCCGTCAAAGTGGGTCAATTGCAAACGGCCGTTTACCAAGTTGGCCAATGAGCGCTGCCAACGCAAGCTGCCATCCTGGTTAAAGGTCAGCAGCCGCCGATCTAGCGTACTGCCTGTCAGCAGCAGTCCTCCACCGTCTGCCAGCGGAACCAGGCCGGTCGCAGCCGGTGTATGGGGCGGGAGCGGGTGCAGCCCTACGGCCGTTTCTGCCGCTTCATCCAGCCGGTAAAGGTCTGTCCCCGTGTAAAACCAGATCTGTTCACCCATCTGCCCCAGGTAGCCGTTGCCGGTTGTAGGCCAGGGTTGGGCGGTTTGGCTTGTTAGCCACCAGAGGTCACTGTCGCCACCGCGCGTGGCCACAAAAAGGCCCTCAGCGGCTGCTGCCCAATCAATGATACGCCCGGCCGTAGGCTGATGCCACTCTATTTGTCCTGCTGGACTCAGCCCAAAGAGGTGTTGGCGGGTGGCAACTACCAGGCCACCTTCCGGTAGGGGCAGCAGGGTGGGTGCGCCTAGCACCAGGTCCAACTGCTGCTGCCAGAGGGGTTCAGGGTCCGGGTCGGTAACGGCCGTGAGGGGCAAGGCCACAATTTCTCCTGACTGGTAAGCGACGTATAAGATGGCCTGCTGCTCATCGAGCGCGGCCCCCATAGCGGGCTGGGCCAATTGCCAGCGCGTATGGCCACTGCTCAGGTCCAGCCCTTTGACCAGGTTGTTTTCTAAAATAACGGCTACAGTGACCGGTTCCGTACCGCTTGTATCCGTCACCAGCCCCAGGCCGATGGTGCCGTCTGCTTCATGGGGGCGCAGCCAGGCCACATCAGGCAGTTGGCTCATGCGCTGTTCCCAGATGAAGGGAGAGGGTGGCAGCCAGCCGGCCTGTATAGGATCGTCTGGCCAGTACCCTGACAGCGGGGCGTAAGGCGATTGGGTGCGGATTTCAAAATGGAGATGGGGTGAGGTGCGTGGTTGACCCACCAGGCCAATCAGATCGCCCCGGGCCACACAGGTTCCCGGCTGGCGTACCACCGTCGGTGGATCCAGATGGCCATAGAAGGAAAGGATGGTACGGCCGTTGGCCAGAACATGCTCAATAATCACCACTCCTTTATCCCGGTTCCAACCCTCCGGATGGGCGTAGGTTACCAGGCCGTGGCCAATACTGTAAACAGGCATACCCAGGGTTGTATTGCGCTGACTGTTCCACCAATCTTCGCCGGCATGGAATTTGTCGTACCGGCTGCGAAACACGCCAAAATCCTGGCCGCCGTTTACGTCACGGCCGTGGGGCGGGTCCATAGGGAAGTCGAGCAAATCGACTATACCGCAGGGGGCATTGGCCTGGGGTACAGGGGATTGCAGCAGGTCGGCGCGGGGATCACCACGCACAAAAAGGGGTGGGACCTGGGGCCAGGGGGTTGGTGTGGCCGT
>JAWOIM010000610.1:0-3730 GCA_046484685.1 Chloroflexota bacterium
CGCGTGACGCGGATATGGAACCCCTCCAGGGCGCAGCAAAGTGATCTGAATGCGGATTGTGGGGCCTGGGGTTGGAAGGCCCAGCCTCTGGTTTGAAAGCATGCTGAAGCAAGCTGGGATAATGAGAATTTAGCTCGCTTTAGCGTGCTTACAAGGTGCAGACTCGCCATTCCATGGTGAGGGAGGAATACGGAGTGCTAAACATCTCTCCAATAAGAGATAAGCTCCTGTATGAGCGGGACGTTGACATCAACTTCCTGACGCGCGGGGTCGCCGTCCAGCCCAGCCTCTGGCCAACAGCTTCATCTGGGGGCTGTTCTGGCTGGGCTGGCTGATTGCCCTGATCGCCACCTTTTTAATCAACCACTTTGAGCTGACCGGCTTGCAGCAGGTCTACGCCCACTGGCGTGGCCAACAGCCGGTTGCGCCCGGCTTCAAGACACCCTTCCTATATAGAGTAGTGCGCCATCCGATGCAGTTGGGGGTCATGCTGGCTTTCTGGGCTGCACCGCAGATGAGTGTTGGCCGTTTGGTTTTTGCCCTGGGTATGACGGCCTACATCCTGGTTGGCCTCTACTTTGAAGAACGTGACCTGGTACACCGCTTTGGCGACACCTACCGCGATTACCAGCGGACGACGCCGAAGCTGGTGCCGCTGCCGAGGCGCAGAGCGTGGACGCCAAATGGCGTGAAACGTGAAACGTGATGCGTGAGGTCTTTTCACGTTTCACGCTTCACGTATCACGCAGCTTTCTGTTTGGGAGATAAATGAAATGAAGACTCAATTTATTGGTACATGGAAATTATTGTCGGCCGAAGCACGGCTGGCAGATGGATCGGTGATTTACCCTTACGGCCGTTCCCCCCTCGGCCGGCTGTCCTATGACGGGGCGGGCCACATGTCAGCCCAGTTGACCCATTCTGAGCGGCACCCGTTTGCCGTGGCCGACAAGGCTAAAGGTACGCCACCGGAAGTCCAGGCGGCTATAGAGACATATGAATCTTACTATGGCACCTATGAGGTGGATGAAGCCGGGCAGATAGTGGTCCACCACGTCACCGGCAGCCTGCTGCCCAACTGGACCGGCAGCGATCAGGTGCGCTTTTACGAGTTTGAGGGCGACCGATTGACGTTAAGCACGGCCGAAATCCCCTACGGCGGCACGCAGTTGGTTGGCGTGCTGGTGTGGGAGCGGTTGTCGTCATAGGACCCAAAATTATGAAAATAAAACAATTACAATACCTTTTTTTGATGAATCTGGTCACGTTTACGGCGGGGAACGGGCTGCTGCCGCTGCTGCCGGTTTATGCGCGGCAGTTAGGAGCGTCTGAATCGCTGGCCGGTCTCTACCTGGCCTCTACCTTTGCCGCGCTGACGATGGGCATGATGCTCACCGGCTGGGCAGCGGGGCGGGTGGCGGTCCGGCGGCTCTTTCTAACGGCCGTTTTGCTGGCGGCACTCTCCTTTTGGCTGGCCGGGCAGGCCACCACGGCGGGCACGATGACGCTGTTTACGGCCGTGGTCTGGTTTTGCGGCGGGGTGCAAGTGACGACGATCCACCTGACCATCGGCCACGCGGCCGATCCGGCCAGTCGGGGGCGCAGCTTTAGCTGGATGTACCTGGCGCTGCCGCTGGGGGCGCTCATCGGCGGCCTCTCCCTCGGCCCGCTGGCCGACGGCCTGGGCTACCGGATGATGTTTGGTCTGGTGGGCCTGACCCATTTGAGCCTGGTCCCGCTGGCCTTTCTGGCGCTGGCGGCAAAACCGCTGTCGCCAGCGCCGCCCGCCCAACCAGCGCCGGCCACGGCCGCTTTATCCCCGGCCTTCCGGCTGCTGCTGGCCACCGCTTTTCTGTTTAACATCGCCGTTTTTATAGGACGTTTAGGCACGTCGCTGCAAATGGAAACGTTTGGCTTTTCGGCTACGGCCGTTTCCAGCACGGCCGCCATTGGTGGTCTGGTCTCGCTGCCCTTCATCTTCTGGTTTGGGGCGCTGTCTGACCGGCTGGGCCGCCGCCGCTTTCTAGCCATCAACTACCTGACGACCATCGTGGGCGTTCTTATCTTAAGCCAGGCGGTTACGCTGGCACAGTTCTGGTTGGCCTCGGCCTGCCTCTCGCTGGCCATCTATCCCAACGGCTCCGTCCTGTCGGCCCTGGCCACCGACCTGCTGCGACCGGCCAGCCTGAACAAAGGGCTGTCCCTGCTGAATATGGCCGGCTCGGTGGCAGCCATTGTCGGCCTGGCCGGGGCCGGTTATCTGCTGGACCGGTTGGGCGCAGGCAATGCCTTCTGGATTGCGGCCGCTTTAGCCGCATCCGCGACTGGACTGTTGGCCTTGCTGCCCAAATCGCGGCGAGCGGTTGAGGGCATTTTGGTACCGTGACGACCGAAGACGAAGGACGGAGGACGAATGTCTACTTCGGTCGTCCGTCATCGGTCCTCCGTCACCTGATTTTAAGGAATGATGAAATGAATGAATTAACGATAAACGGCCGTTTCCAGGGACCGGATCACATGGGTAACGGCGGCTACGTGGCCGGCCTGCTGGCCCGGCCGTTGGGCAACCAGGCCCAGGTCAGATTGCACCGGCCGGCCCCTTTAGACAAGCCGCTACCCTGGCGACAGTCGGTCAATGGCCACGTCCGGCTGTGGTCGAATGGCAGGCTGCTGGCCGAGGCCAGTCCCGTTTTTCTAGGCTTGAGTGTGCCCGCGCCACCACCCTATACGGCCGTTTTAGCCGCTCAACAAGAGGCAACCTACGGCCATGACCACCCCTTCCCCGACTGCTTTGTCTGTGGGCCAAACCGGCCGCACGGCGATGGTCTGGGTCTACGGCCAACCTATCTACCCGACTACAACCTGGTGGCCGCCACCTGGCTGCCTCATGAGTCGCTGGCCAACAACAGCGGGTTGGTCGCTTCCGAATATCTGTGGGCTGCGTTGGATTGCCCCGGCGGATTGGCGGCTGTGTGGCCGCGGCCCCGCCCCATCCTGCTGGGCCAGATCACGGCGCGAGTGGCAGCAGGTATTCGCCCCGGCGAGCGCTGCCTGGTGCTGGGCTGGCCCATTAGCCGCCAGGGACGTAAGCATATCGTGGGGTCGGCTCTGTTGAATGAAAACGGTCAGGTATTCGGCCGTGCCCGCGCCGTCTGGATCGAACCGGACCCATTCCGGTCAGCCGCTCGGACAGAACCATCAGTTAACCGTTTGATTTAACTTTGGTTAGATGACTGGCCACACAGCTAACGACTATCCTGTAGGCCAATAAACAAAATTGGAGAACTATTATGAGCCATAAAATTTACCTTGTCTATCTACTTATTATCCTGGGGCTAACCCTGCTGTTGACGGCCTGCCTGACGACACCGCTAGTGGTTGAGGGAGAAAGGCCGACACCGGTGGTGACGCTGGTTGTGGCCGAACCATCGGCCGAACCATCGGCCGAACCGACGGCGGAACTATTGGCTACACCTGATCGGACAGAAACGGCCGAACCACCATCCTCAACACAACCGACCTTCACCCCTTTTGTCCTGCCGCCGCCGACTAACACCCCGGCTCCGGCTTCCGGACCGCCGCCAACCGTCACCAGTCCGGCCTCGACCGATCCCCACTTCGTTACCCAGGACGTAACGGCCGTGCGCGTCGGACCAGGGCTGGATTACGAGCTTTCGCACTTTTTAGGGCCGGGTACAACCGTAATGCTTGCCGGCCGCAACGCCGAGTG
>JAWOIM010000761.1:0-2534 GCA_046484685.1 Chloroflexota bacterium
ACGGCCAACTGGTGACGGGTGAGTTGGCCCATGTTGAGCTGGTTGATTTGCGGGCTGATTTGAGCGGCTTGCCGGCTGCACCAGCGCCGCTGATTTTTGTCAGCCGGGAGGTACTGTATGCCGCGCCGCCAGACCAGTGGCAGGCACGCTATGGCACGGCCGTTTCTCTCAGCAGTCAGGGTCAGCGCCTGGTGGCGATACGGCCGTCACCCGTCATCGCTCCCCTTGATCCCCAACCGCTGGCCGCCTCAGAAGAGATTCAGTTGGTAGAGGCCACGACCGAAATAGGTGACGACGGGTCGCTGTTTGTGCAACTGTTGTGGCAGGCTGTGCAGCCGCCCACGCACAGCTACAGCGTCTTTGTCCACGTCAGCGACCGGGAACACATCCTCGGCCCTGACGATTTAATGGCGCAGCAAGACAATATCCATCCCGTTAGCGGCTTTTATCCCACCACCAACTGGCGTGCCGGGGAACTGGTGCAGGACACCTACCATATCCCGCTGCCGCCCGACCGCACCCTGCAAAAGGTGGTTGTCGGCCTGTATACGGTGGCGGAAGACGGCCGTTTTACCAACCATCTTACGCATGAACTACCCTGATAGCTGCATAATGGCCCGGTGGGAAGGAATATTTTCCTGAAAAGCGCGGCGCAAATCGGGTTCTGCCAGATGTGTCGTCAATTCGGCGAGCAGCGCCTGGCCGGCGTTCAAATAACCGGCGGCGCGGTCATCGCCGGCGGCCGTTAATACCTGGTAGACGGTCAGGTAAACCTGCACCGGGTCGTTGGCTCCTACCAACCTTTTGTTTTCCAGATAAGGCAGAGCCGGCATGACGGCCGTGACCGCCTCCTTCACCTGTTGCCTGGCCAGCAGCGTCCGGGCCAGACCGGCCTGGGCTTCGACCTGGCGCGGTTTATCCTCTAGCCGCCTCCAGGCCGCTATGGCCAGTTCATATGCTTCCTGGGCGTTGGCCCACTGCTGCAACCCGCTCAAATTATGGGCCAGGAAGCTGTAGGCAAAGGCTTGTTCGCGGCGTACATTTTCTGCCTGGGCCAGCCCCAGCGCTTCCCGGCAATAGGCGCGGCCGTTTTCATAATCAGCTTGCATAAAGGCCAGCAAGCCCCTATGGGCCAATACGTTGCTCTGCCCCTGGCGTGACTCCAGTTGGCCGAACAGGGACAGCGCCTGTTCATAACAGGCAGCGGCCGGCGCAAACCGGCCCAGACGCAGCCACAGATCGCCGGTATTGCCCAAATTGCTGGCTAACTGCCACTGCTGCCCACTTTCTTCTGCCAGTTGACGCTCCCGCCTGAAATAAGCCAGCGCCTGTTCAAATTGCCCTTCATAGGTACACACCTGGGCCAGCAAAGCCACCGTGCTTACTTCCACAGTCCGATCCCCTAGCGCCTGCGCCGTGGCCAACATCGGCTCCAGATAGGCGCGGGCCAGAGAACGCTGCTGCCGGTTGAGGGCCAGGATGGCCAGGAAATGTTGGCTGCGCAGGATACTGCGCCTGTTATCGGCCTGTTGGTGCAGCGCCAGGGAGCGTTCGCCCTGCTGCTGTGCCAGTTCCAGATCCCCCTGCCGCCAGGCGGTGACGGCCAGGGTGCGGTAAATGACGCCTTCCAGGTAGGTCATTCCCAATTTTTGGGCCAGACGTGCCGCCTGGGTCAGCTCAGTTTCGGCTTCAGCATAGTTGTCGCGCCGCCAATAATATTGCCCCAGCCGCAAACGGCCGTTTGCTTCCCATTCCTCATCCCCGGCCTGCTGGCTCCAATAAACGGCCGCTTCTGCTGCGCTTTTCATCTCATTCAGCCGCGTCAATTCGTATAGCATGGCGGCCTGTTCGGCGTGCAGGGCGGCCAGCAAGCGGGTGGGGGCGGGCGATAGCACCTCTACCCGGCCGATAGCCCCGGCCAGGGCCTGCGCTCCCTCCTGAAAGAGACCGGTGTAGCTCCAGTAAGCGCTCAGGCCGCTGATGGCGGCCAACAAAGCGTCGAGTAGGGGCCGTTCGGCGGCCCACTGCCAGGCCCGTGCCAGGTTGTCGGCTTCGGCCTGGGTGTCACGCAAGGCGTTCAAGGAGTCGGGCCCGGTATAAAAGGCAGGAGTGCGCCGGTTCATACGTCCCAGGTAATAGTGGGCGTGCCGGTCACGCAGCGCGGTCAGGTCGATAGATAATGGGGCCAGTTGGCTGCGGGCAAAGAGGCGCAGCAGTTCATGCAGGTGGTACTGCTCGGCCCCTTTGTGCTGCACCAGCGATTTACTCATCAAGGAGAACAAGGTCGCCGGCTCGCCCCCGATGATTTTTATGACCGCCTCTAGCTGGAACCCCCCGCGAAAGATGGACAGTTGAGCCAGCATGTGCCGCTCGGCAGCAGAGAGCATTTGCCAGGAGTAGTTAAAGACGGCCTGGAGGCTGCGATGACGCGCCGGCACGTCCCGCGCCGTTGTTTCCAACTGTAATAGATTGTTTTGCAGTTCGGCAGCAATGGCGCTGAGGGAGAGCCAGCGCGTCCAGTCGGCGATCAGCTC
>JAWOIM010000102.1:0-3032 GCA_046484685.1 Chloroflexota bacterium
CCGGCGTGACCGTTCTCAAGCAGGGCAGCCACGGCGTCAAGCTGGAATTTGACAGCCGCGAGCAGCCGGTACAGCAGGTTATCCAACAGCTCATGGCCAACCATCCCTGCACCGACATCAACGTCTCCGATCCGCCTATGGAGGAGGTCATTCGAGAAATATACCAGGAAGGATGAAGTAAGAAGTGAGAAGTAGAAAGTGAAAAGTGAGTAGGGAAAATGTTGCCTAGTTTGCGCTTGACTACATTGAAGTATGGGGCCATTACGGTTACCAATTTGCAAAACCAGTTGGCCTATATCTGGGATGCGTTCAACCGGGCCTTTTTTATCCTGGTGGTGATGTACATTTTTGCCCAGTTGTGGACGGCCGTTTACCAGTCACAAGGCACGGCCGAAATTGCGGGCCTGACGCTGGCCAACACCATCTGGTACTTTCTCATCGCCGAAATCATCGAGATGGGCAAATTCCGCCACGACATCACCATTTCTGAAGAGGTAAAGGATGGCTCGATAGCCTATACGCTGGTACGGCCGTATAACTACCTGGCCTACCACTTCTTCAACGGCCTGGGCGAAACGGTGATCAAAATGGGGGTTCTCTTCCTCAGCGGCAGCCTCATCTGCCTCTACTACGCCGGGCTGCCTACCGTGCAGATGGTCCATCTACCGGCCGTTTTGCTGGTGCTGGTCCTGGCCATCCTGCTCGACTTTTGTTTCCTGAGCATGATCGGTCTGCTGGCCTTTGTCACCGAAGATACCGGCTCCTTTCGCCTGATTTACCAAAAGTTTATTTTCATCCTGGGCGGGCTGCTCATCCCTATCGACTTTTTGCCCGACTGGCTGCAAACAATCGCCCGCGCCCTGCCCTTCAGCGCCATCACCTACGCCCCGGCCAAGCTGTTCGTCGCCTTCTCCTGGCCCGAATTCGGCCAACTGCTGGCTGCCCAACTCATCTGGCTGCTGCTGGCCGGGGGCTTGCTCTATGCCCAATACCGCTGGGCTGCCCGCCGCCTCCTGGTCAACGGCGGTTAATATGGGACATGGATTGGCACAGATAAACACTGATAAAAAGAAAAATCCGTGTTCATCCGTGTTTATCCGTGTCCTATTATCTCAACGACATTATGAAGAGTGAACTGTTATTTTTACGGGAGTTGATTTTGTTAAACCTGGCTTCGGCGATGGAGTACCGGGCCAGTTTTATCAGCCAGATTGTGGGCATGTTCCTCAACAACGGCATCTATTTTGTCTTTTGGCTGATTTTCTTCGACAAGTTTGGCACGGTACGAGGCTATCAAATCGATGACATCTACCTGCTGTTTGCCATTGTGGCTTTGGGGTACGGGCTGGCCTACATGTTTGCCGCCAATACGGGGCCAAACCTGGCCTATTTGATTGCCCAGGGACGGCTGGATTATTATCTGGTGCTGCCCCGCCGCCTGCTGCCCCACGTTATCTTTTCCCGTATGTCGGTCAGCACCATTGGCGACGTGACGTTTGGGCTGGTGGCTTACCTGTTTACCGGCCGTTTTCATCCGCTGGAGATAGGGCTGTTTTTGATAACGGCCGTATTGGGCGGTCTGGTCCTGGTTGCTTTCTCTGTCATTATGGGGTCGCTGGCCTTTTTCCTGGGCAATGCCCAACAGTTGAGCCAGCAGGCCACCGGGGCCGTCGTCACCTTTGCCCTCTATCCCCACACCCTGTTTAGCGGCGGAGCGCGGCTGCTGCTGTTTACCCTGCTGCCGGCCGGCTTCATTGGGGCCGTCCCGGTGGAGGTGGTTAAGGGGCGCGATCCCCTTTTGTTGGGCGTGCTGCTGCTGGCGGCAGGGGTGAGTTGGGGAATAGCCACGGCCGTTTTCTACCTGGGCCTGCGCCGTTACGAATCGGGCAGCGCCCTCAATGTCAATGTATAGACGATGGACCATAGACGATAGACCATGGACGACCGGAGGTTGAACAGGCCGGCGATTTTCCATTATAATAAGCCCCTATGACAAACAGCCTTAACCCCACTATTCACTTACAACCTGGCGCGGAGGCAGTGATAACGGCCGTTGCCAACCAACAATTTCTCACCCCCCAGGCCTACCGCTTGCAGCTCGCCGCCGCCCGCATGTCTCTCATCGGCGGCTTCGACGAGTTGATCTGTCTTGATCACCTCCACTTTGACCCTTTCCCCTACCAGGTCAAGGCAGCTCAAGCCGTTTTGCGCCACTTTCGCGGGCGCGGCATGTTGTGCGATGAGGTTGGTCTGGGCAAAACCATCGAGGCCGGTCTCATCATCAAAGAATATACCATGCGCCAGATAACCGAGCGCATCCTCATACTCACTCCGCCCGGCCTGGTACAACAGTGGCGGGAAGAAATGGCTGAAAAATTCGGCCTGCGCGATTTTGTTACCAACACCGATGACGCCTTCCGCGCCGCCGGCGACGAAGCCTGGGCCAAATTTCCGCGCGTCATTGCCTCCATCGCTGCCGCCCGCCTGACCGGAACCCGCGATATTATTACCAGTCTCACGTATGATCTGGTCATTGTTGATGAAGCCCACCATCTGAAAAATCGGAACAGCGTTACCTGGAAATTTGTCAACGCCCTGCAAAAACAATTTATCGTCATGCTAACGGCTACCCCGGTCGAAAACCGGCTGGAAGAGCTGTACAATCTGATTACGATCCTCAAGCCCGGCCAGTTAAAGACGCCTCAGGAGTTTCGCCGCCAGTTTGTGGTTCGGGGTGATCCCCACTCCCCCAAAAATCGCGGCCTGCTGCGGGAGCTGATGGCCGACGTCATGATTCGCCACAGCCGGGGCCAGGTCCATGTTAAACTGCCGCCACGCCGGGCACATACCATCCAGTTGGCCCTGTCACCGGCTGAGCAAAGCCTTTACCAAAATGTGAGCCAGTTTGTGCGCCAGGTCCTGCACGATGGCCGAGACAGCGGTGCCCGCAAGTTGAGGCTGTGCATTTTATAGCGGGAGATTGGCAGCAGAGCCCCAGCCGTGGCCCACACGCTGCGTAAGCTGGCCGATGA
>JAWOIM010000128.1:0-4217 GCA_046484685.1 Chloroflexota bacterium
GGCAGGCACGATGGCCCAAAGCGGACGTTCGCTTAAGGTCAAGCAGGCCCACGACGACATTCGCTGGTTTGCCACAATCGAGGCCCAAACAACCTACCAATCCCACTCCATTTTAACCGTCCCCCTGCTGCGCCAGAGCAGCGTTTTGGGCGTGGTGCAATTGATCAACAAACGCAATGGCTTTCCCTTTGTCGAAGAAGATGAGCGGTTGCTGACCGCCTTTGCCAGCCAGGCCGTGGTGGCGCTGGAAAATGCTCGCCTGCTGCAACAAACGGACCGCGCCCTTCAGGATCGTGTCACCGAGCTGTTTATGTTGCAGCAGTTGGACCGTGACCTCAACACCACGCTTGAACTGAACACGGTTGTGGCTCTCTTGCTTGACTGGATGCTGCGTATTTGTCAGGGAACAGCCGGGGCTATTGTGTTGGTTGATGAAAACGGTATTCCCCATACCCGCCAGACACGTGGCTATGATGAGACCTTCAACCCCGATGACCTGGACGGGCAAAGCCGCCTGGCGGGCCTGATGGGGCACGTTCTAAACACCGGACAGCCTTACGTTTCCGGCAATGTCCATGAAAATGAATATTACATCGCTGCCTCCTATACCACCCACTCCCAAATGACCTTGCCTATTATCCACAAGCAGGAATTCATCGGGGTTATCGCCATTGAAAGCGACCGGTTTGACGCCTTTGATACAGAGATGGTAGAAATGGCTTATCGGGCCACTAACCATGCTGCGGCCACCGTGGCCAACGCCTTGCTTTACCAACAGGTTCATGCCGCCAATCTGGCCAAGTCAGAATTTGTGTCGATGGTTTCCCATGAGCTAAAAACGCCTATGACCTCGATGCGGGGCTATGTTGATCTGCTGTTGTCGGGCATGACCGGTCCGCTTGGCGACCAGCAAAAACATTTTCTGGAAACCGTTTCGTCCAATTTGCATCGCATGGGGCGACAAATTCAGGATTTAACCGACATCTCGCGCATTGAAACGGGCCGGCTGCTGGTCACCCTGGAATCGACGGCGATTTCGGCCGTTGTCAGTGAGACATTGCGTACCATACAGGGGCTGGCCGACCAAAAAGATATTCGGCTTCATCTGGATCTGCCGCCTGATTTGCCATCCGTCATGGCCGACAAAGAGCGGCTGGTGCAGGTTCTGACCAATTTGCTCAGTAACGCCTGTAAATATTCCCCCTCCGATACCGACGTAACGGTTCGTTTTCGAGCCGAAAAACGCTCGCTGCATAAAAAGAAAAAGATTCCGGTGGTTGTTTGCTCGGTGCAAGACAGAGGGTATGGTATTTCTGAAGAAGACCGGAAGCAGTTGTTCACGAAATTTTTCCGAGCAGAGGATCCAAAAATCCGGCAGGCACCGGGAACCGGTCTGGGTCTATCTATTACCAAAGGCATTATTGAGCTGCACGAAGGAGAAATTTGGGTTGAGAGTGAATTGGGAGTAGGCACTACCTTCCATTTCGCCATTCCCCGTGGCCCTTAGGGTTGAATCAAAAACAAGTTTGTAGTGGCGGCTTTAGCCGTCCTCCCCACTAAACATGTGCTGAGCGCAGCCGAAGTAGCGGTTACTACAAACCAAAAGTCAAAAGTTAATTTTGAATGAACCCTTAGTGCCGGTGGTCGGTTAAGGGTGAACGGCAAACGGATTACCGTGACCCGATAACCGATAAGCGACTGCGTGGGTAAATCGTAGGGTCGAATAGTTGACAGTTAGCGGCAGATCAATATACTAGGAGTATGGATGTGAAGAATACAAAAATAGTTAATAAGTCGGCTGTAAGAATGTCAACTAGCGCACGCTCTCCGCGTGCGTTTTTTGTTTATTTTCCAGGTCCTGCCAATGGCAGACACTATACCTGAAAGGAGTGGAGAAAAACCATGGAATATGCTGGCAAAATTGAAAAGGCGAAGTTTTATGCGGCTGAACCGGATCGCGTCACATTCGATAACTTTGCTGTACGGATTCGTGGCGATAATGATATGGAGCATCGGGTAAGTTATGACCAGGGCCAGTGGCAATGTGACTGCAATTTTTTTGAAATGCGCGGCTTTTGCAGCCACACAATGGCCATCGAACGAGTACTGGGTGAACGTGTAGCTCTGGCCGTTTAAATACCTATCTTCCTTGTAATTACCAAGCCTCTCTGGCATTTAACCACAGAGTACACAGAGAAAACTAGAGAACTCTGTGTTCTTTGTGCCCTCTGTGGTGAGTAGTTACTCGATTTCAAACTTTTACATGCCCGGCGGCGACGTCGGGCATCTTTTTTGAGGCAGACAGTATGGTTACCATTGGCGGCGTTTCTTTTGACCTGAAACTCACCTTTTTGATTGTCCTTAGCACGATTCTGCCCATGCTGGATTATTATAATTATCGCCTGACAGAAGTTAAAGCCTACGATCGGCTTATCCTCTATTTTGTTATTCCCATGTTAGTTATTGTGCTGCTGTTCCGTGAGTCGCCGGCCGACTATGGCTTTACGCTGGGCGACTGGCGCACGGGCTTACTATGGACCGTGATTGGCTGTGTGGGCATGGCTGTTATCCTTTGGTTTGTCAGCCAGACGCCCAGTATGCAGCAGTATTACCAGGCCCGCGCCCCCCAAGAAACCTGGCCCATTATTTACCTCAATGGGGTGGATCTCTTTGGCTGGGAATTTATCTGGCGTGGGCTGCTGCTCTTTGCTTTTGCCCGTGTTTTGGGACCGGGACCGGCCATCTTTTTGCAGGCCGTGCCTTTTGCCTTTATGCACCTGGGCAAGCCGCCTATTGAAACGTTCAGCACCATTTTTGGTGGGGCCGCCTTTGGCTTTGTGGCCTGGCAGTCCGGTTCTTTTCTCTATCCCTGGCTGATTCACTGGTTTATCGCTTCGTTTACGATGCTGCTGGCGGTGGGATTCGGTAATCAATAATATGACAACGTTAACGCTTAAACTAACAGACATGGCCCATGGCGGCTACGCGCTGGGACGGGATGAAGGTGGACGGCCGATTTTTGTCCCTTATGCCATTCCTGGCGAAACGGTGACCGTCACTACCATCAGTGAAAAACGCAGCTTTGCCCATGCCCGGCTGGATCAGTTGCAGGAGCCTTCACCCGACCGGGTGCTGCCCCGCTGCCAACATTTTGGTCGCTGTGGCGGCTGCCATTTGCAGCATGTGGCTTATGAGCGCCAACTGCAACTCAAACAGGAAGTGGTCGTCGATCAGCTCCAGCGCATTGGTGGGCTGAAAGATGTGAATGTACGGCCGCTGCTGCCCAATCCCCAGCCTTATGGCCACAGCCTGGAGCTGGCCCTAAGCCTTACCGAGACGGGCGAGCTGGGGCTTTGGTCGCCTACGGACCAGGCAGTTATCCCCATTGTCGAATGTCCCATTACCGCAGCGCCGCTGGTCGAACTGCTGCAAGATTTTGACATGGACCTGCCCGAACTGCGTAAGCTGACGCTGCGCATGGGAGAGGATGGGGCGCTGCTGGCCGTATTTGAGGTGGAGGATGTAGAACCGCCGGAACTGAGCGTGGATTTTCCCGTATCGGTGGCTCTTGTTTTACCGGACGAAACGGCCGCTTCTCTCATCGGCGATCATTACATCATCCGTACCGTCAAAGAGCGTGATTTTCGCGTTTCGCCCGGCTGCTTTTTTCAGCCCAATGCCGCCGGAGCGGCTCTGGTGGTGGATACCGTTCTGCGCTATGCTGACCTGCACCAGACAGAATTGGTATTGGAAGGCTACAGCGGCGTGGGGCTGTTGACCGCTTTTCTGGCCGAAGGGGCTGCCGAACTGGTGGCGATTGAACAAAACCCGGATGCGGTGGCGGATGCGGCCGTTAACCTGGATCAGACCGACAATGTGCGCTTGTATGAGGGGGACATTGACGCCATTTTGCCGGCGCTGGACCTGCCACTGGATGTGGCTATTTTCCATCCCCCCGGCAGCGGTCTCTCCTCTGAGGTGTTGGCAGCCCTCAAAGCCAACCCACCGGCACGGTTGGTCTATGTCAACGCCGAACTCACGATGCTGGCCCGCGACGGCAAGCAGTTGGCCCAACTGGGCTACCGCCTGGCCGAGGTGCAGCCCATCGACATGGTCCCCCAGACCTACCAGGTAGAAACGGTGTCGTTGTGGCTGCGGGGGTAAGAGAGAAACAGAAACAGCGCTAATAGTTATGTTTCCGTATTTTGTTTCTCTTT
>JAWOIM010000153.1:0-2700 GCA_046484685.1 Chloroflexota bacterium
ATTTGACAAACCAGCAAATTGCTGACCGCCTTTACATTGAAGTAGGTACCGTCAAGAATCACGTACACAATATTTTAAAGAAACTAGAAGTAAACAACCGGGAAGAAGCAGCGGCCTATCTGCCGCTGGTCAATGGGGAAGAGAGCGTAGAAAAACAGACAATCAGTGAATAAATTGAGAAGGAAAATTTATGGGCACAGCTTTTAAGCTATTTACGGTCAGTGGTATTGCCATCCGGATGCACATCACGTTTCCGCTTATTTTGATTTGGGCGGCTATTCAGTTTGGCTATCTGGCCGGTGCCGGCTGGGTGGGGGCGTTGTTTGGCGTTATTGTGGTCACGCTTCTTTTTGTCATTGTTACCCTGCACGAGTTGGGCCACAGTTATGCTGCCCTATTTTACGGCGTGCCGGTGAAACAGATTGTGCTGCTGCCTATTGGGGGTGTAGCTCAATTGAAGCGCATCCCCGAAAATCCGACGAAGGAATTTGTGATTGCCATTGCCGGGCCGGCCGTTAACTTTGGGTTGGCGATTGTGCTGTGGTTGGTGGCCTGGGCTTTTAACTTGCCCCTGTTTGCCGATCCCATTGCTATCCTCGAAGGCATGGAACGGATCACCTTTGAACATGTTTTTATTTATGTCTTTATCTACAATATCTTTCTGGCAGTGTTTAACCTGCTGCCCGCTTTTCCCATGGATGGGGGACGGGTGCTGCGGGCCGTGCTGGCCACGCGCCTGGAATACAGCCGAGCCACCTCCATTTCCGCTACTGTGGGGCGGGCCATGGCCTGGCTGCTGGGGCTGTACGGCTTTTTGGGCGGCGGCTTTTTCCTCATTATCATCGCTTTTTTCATCTACATTGGGGCCAGTCAAGAAGAGGCGCAGGTGAAAACACGCACGCTGCTGCGCGGCCTAACGGTAGCTGATGCCTACTCGCGCCAGGCACGGTCACTGCCGGCCGACAGTACGCTGGCCGATGCCATTCAACTAACGTTGACGAGCCTGCAGGCCAGTTTTCCCATTTGTGAAGAGGAAAGGCTGGTGGGGATGTTGACCTATCCTAAACTGGTGGAGGCGCTCAACGGCCACAATGCGGCTACCCCGGTTTCGGAAGTGATGGTTCGGGATGTAGAGGCGGTCGCCCCAGATGATGATCTGTTTGAGGTGCAGCTAAAGCTGCAAGGAAGTCAGTTGGATACGCTGCCGGTAATGGCCAACGGCCGTTTTCTGGGCATCATCACCAACCGGGACATCAACGAAGTTTACCGGCTGCTCTCCATCGACCCCGATATTTTAGACATGCGCCGCAGCAGTTGGGAGTCTGACAGCCGGGCTGACGCTTTTTGAAGCAGCGCTTCGCTTTTGCAAAAGGCAAAACGAGCCAGCCCTGCCCCGTCGGCCGGATTGTGGTAAAAGGCGCTGGGGGGAATAGCCGCCACGCCGGCTTCCTTGGTCAAGGTGTGGCAAAAATCGACATCGTCGGCAAAGCCCAATTCGCTAATATCGACCATAATAAAGTAGCCACCTTGGGGTAAAATCGGTTTTAAGCCCGCGTTTTGCAAAATGTGGAGCAGCATATCGCGCCGCTTTTGGAAGCTGCCGGCTAAATCGGCGTAATAGCTGTTGGTGGCGGCCGTTTCCAAGGCCACCGCTGCCGCCTCCTGCATGGGGTTGACAATGGCAAAGGTCATATATTGGTGCATCCGGTAGGCGGCCTGCACCAATTCAGCCGGACCGACCAGCCAACCCACTTTCCAGCCCGTCACGCTAAAGCTTTTGCCCAAACTAGAAATAGTGACCGTCCGCTCGGCCATGCCGGGCAGCGTGGCTAAGAGATGGTGAGAACGGCCGTCGAAGATAATGTGTTCATAAACTTCATCGGTCATGGCTACCACATCATACTGTTGACATAAAGTGGCAATCTGCGCTAATTCGGCCTGGGTGTACACTTTGCCAACGGGGTTGTGGGGGGTGTTGACAATGATGAGCCGCGTGCGGTCATTAAAGAGCGCCGCCAGTTGGTCCGGGTCAATGCCCCAATCGGGCGGGCGCAGCGTGTAAAAGCGGGGCACTCCCCCCGCCAAGCGGACAGCCGGCACGTAGGCATCATAAAACGGCTCGAAAATAATCACCTCATCGCCCGGATTAACCAACCCCAAAATTGTGGCAAACAGGGCCTCGGTGGCTCCGTGGGTAATCAAAACCTCTTTGTCAGGATCAACCGCATAACTGTATTGATTGGCCATCTTTTGGGCAATGGCCTGGCGTAGGCGGGCACGGCCGATACTGGGCGCATACTGGTTCAAATCGGCGTCAATGGCCGCTTTGGCTGCCTCCTTCAAAAAGTGCGGCGCAGCAAAATCGGGGAAGCCCTGCCCCAAATTAACGGCCTCGTGGGCCTCGGCCAGGGCCGTCATTTCCGCAAAAATCGTGGTGCCAAATTCGGCTACTCGTTGGGCCATTCGGGTCATAGGGGTCTCCGTATTGCGTAGTTCGTAGTGCGTAGTCGTTTTCGCTATAATTGCCTCACAATTCTACCACAAACCAGATGCACCATTTACAACTTGGTCTGGTTTGGTGAATGACGGAGGACCGAAGACCGAAGACGGAGGACTGGCAACTGCCTGTATCCTGATTCATAAGTTTACTAAGTTGATCATGTTAATCAACAATAAGAAAACGACGGATCAATGTCAAGA
>JAWOIM010000214.1:0-3543 GCA_046484685.1 Chloroflexota bacterium
GAACTGAACTCGGTCAACGACAACCCTATTATCTTTGTCGATGACCAGACGAATGAGATTGACGTTATTTCGGCCGGCAACTTTCATGGGGAGCCGATTGCCATTGCTATGGATTATATGAAGCTGGCTTTGACAGAATTGGGCAATATGAGCGAGCGGCGCAGCGCCCGGCTGGTAGATGCAGACAGCAATGAACGCATTTTGCCTATGTTCCTCACCGAGCAGGGGGGGCTGGAAAGCGGCTTTATGATGGTCCATTATACGGCCGCAGCCCTGGCCTCTGAGAATAAGGTGCTGGTTCATCCGGCCAGTGCCGACACCATTCCCACCAGCGCCAACGTCGAAGATCATGTGAGCATGGGAGCTGCCGCCGTGCGCCAGGTGGGCCAAATCCTGGATCATGTAGAGACAATTGTGGCCATTGAACTGCTGCTGGCGGCCCAGGGCGTTGACTTTCGCCAGCGGGCTTTGGGCACAGAGCAGTTGGGGCAGGGAACGGCCGTAGCCTACGACCTCATCCGCCAGCATGTTCCCTTCATCCACACGGATACCATTCTCTATCCCCACATGGAGCAGGTGCGTCAGCTTGTGGCCGAGGGCACCATAAAAAGAGCGGTAGAAACGGCCGTTTTCGCCGCTTCTACTGCCTAATGCACCCCAGACCTGACAGGTCTGTTTAACGTTTGAAGTAATTGGGTAATGGTAGGGGCAACCCTTGTGGTTGCCCCAGGGCAGGCACAAGACCTGCCCCTACATGAGGCGTATTTGTATTACCCAAGTTAATTTTTAATTAGTAACAGACCTGTCAGGTTTATGACGGCTTACGGCCGATCAAAATAAACGACCCGCACTGCCTTATAATCCCGATCCGTGGCACAAATACCGTCCCCATAAAGATGCTCAGCATCGTAGGCCAGGCGCGGATTGCCCGCCCCGTCCAGGGCCAGCGATGGCCGGTAGCCTCCATACCAGTAAGAGGCCGCGCAGCCAATCGGCGGCGTGATAGGGAATTCCTCATCCAGCACGCTGGATGCTTCGGCTAGAAACGCCTGCCACGTGCCGCCGCTCGTCTGACAATTGGCCGTGCAGCGAGCGTACGCCAGGCCGGTTGTACCGTCAACCTGGAATGCCAGGTGAGGCTGGTTGTTGGCGTCAAGCAGCAGGTCCGGGTGTTGGCCTACACCCTGATCCAGTTCCAGATCACTGCCGTCCCACACAGCGGCGTCTAGACAATTGCCGTCACACCAGATGTAGTACAACTTTTCGCCGGTGCCGCCGTCAAATGCCCCCTGGTAAAAAGCCAGGCGGGGCCGGTTATGGCTGTCCAGCCGCAGCACCCAAAAAGCATGGCCCGATCCCCGGTCAAACAAAGCCACACGCTCCCAGTTGGCGGCATCATAGCAGTTTTGATTGCATTGCAGGTAGTAGACCACGCTGGGGCCAAACGGCGTCGAGATATAGCTGACCACACGCGGCTGGCCGCCGTCTGTGAACGCCAGTGAGGGGTAGACAAACATCTCGTAATTGGCATCGTCCCCCTGGTCCAGCCGGGTTTCATACCAGTTGTCACTGTCGGTGCAGTCGTCGTCGCAAAAGACATAGTAGCTGCCCCAATGCTGGCTGCCCCGATTGTCAAAGTAGATGAAGCGCGGCCGTCCCTGGGCGTCGAGGGCAAAGTAGTTCTGCCCATAATCCCACAGGCTCATATCCACCACTTCGTGGTAGGCGACGTTGAGCAGCTCCCACTGGGCCGGATGGGTACAGTTGGCATCACAGGCGGCGTATTGAAAATAGCCGTTACCGCTGCCGGTTTTGAGCAGCATTCGGGGTTGGCCGGCGGCCGTTAACTGTAACTGTACCTCCTGCACGTCGTCACTGAGGGCAATGCCCGGCCAGTTGGCCACCTGACCGCAATCGGTTGTGGCCGGCTGGCAGGTACGGTAATAGGCTGCGCTCTGGCCGCCGCTGTCCAGGCCAAAGGCGGCATAGGCAACGTGCATCCTGCCGCTGCCGTCTACCTGGATATAGGCGCTGTTGGTCTGGCGCGTCTTATCCGGGAAAAGCGCCCCTTCGCTGGTGTTGCCGGGGGGCGGCGTGGGCGACGGGCTCGGTGATGGCGTGGGAATGGGCGTTGGCTGCGTCGTCCCCGGTTTGACCAGCAGCGGCAGATAAATGACATTGTCCAGGCCGCTCGCCGCCGCGTTCTCTCGGCCCGGCAAAATCGCCATCACGCCCAAAATAAAAGTCGCGGCTAGAAACAAAATGGGACCAAAACGGTTTGTATAAACTTGTTGCATGATTGTTCTCCTTGAAAATAGACGATGGACGACGGCCCCTGATTTAAACAGGGGTAGTAGTTACGTTTTTTGTTGTTAGCGAGGGCAGGATAACAAAACGGCCGTTTGGCCAGCGTTAGCTCATCGTTTGTAAAACAACATCTGGCTCAAACAGGCGCGTGAGGGGGGCTAATCCTTGCTGCACGGCGTAGAGCGTTTCCAGCAGCGGGCCGCTGTGCAGGCTGCTGGCTATTACCCGCGCCAGATAGGGCGCCAGATCGCCCCTGTCGCTGTTGAGGAGCGCCCAGCGCCGCGTTTCGGCCTGCGCCAATTGGTTAGTAGGGCGTAATTGGTGGGACAGATGGCGCTGAAAACAGTCGTTTCCGGTTGCAGATAAAGGATCGCTTTCCCGGTCTTCGGTCAGGCTGTCTATGAGTGCGGCCTGCACGGCCAACGCATGGCTTACCGGCTGCCCCAACAAGGGATTGGGTAGATAGCCCGGCAGCGGTAACTGCACCCGGTCTGCGGTTGTCGACAGCCTGACTGACCAATTGGTGGTGGGCAGGCACCTTACGGCTGTCAATGGCGCCGCCTGCGCCAGAAGTTCGGCCAGGGCAGGATTGGGCAGGGAACGGGCAAACAGCATAAAAGCCGCCTCGTCTAGCGGAGGCGGGTCGGCGGCTGTGCCCCACAGCGCCAGGTAGAACTGGCCGGCAGCAAAGGGTAGAACAACCGCCCCGCGCCGAGGCTCAGGGGCCGGTTTATCTGGCTCAATGACCAGCATCTGCCAGCTTGTCTGGTGGCCATCGGGCCATTGGTAAAGGCGACCGGCTCCGGCCAGCAGCGCCGGTTTATTTTGTGTACCATTGGCCTCACCAGTCGTATCCACAATCAGATCGGACGCTGCCTCAAGCCGGGATTGATGGGCGGCCGCGTGGAACTGAACGGCCATTTCCTCCACCAAGCGCTTGCGAAGCGCCGCCAGCAGCAGGTCGGACGGACAAACAACCGGTTCGTAGGCGGAATAGTAACGGGGTCGCCAACGGCCGTTGACCGACCAGGCCACGTGCAGCCCCAGATTAAAGCGGACGGCACCGGCAGCCACCAGATCGGCCAGCAGGCCGGGGAACAGCGCTGCTAACGTTTGCTGATCACGGCCGTTTAATAGGTAAGGGGGCGCGGCGACCGGCGGTTGTTCGATGACCGGTGGTTGCGCCACGGCAGGTGTTTGCGCCACGGCAGGTGTTTGCGCCACGGCAGGTGTTTG
>JAWOIM010000274.1:0-7193 GCA_046484685.1 Chloroflexota bacterium
GCTCGTCAAAGGCGGCGAGGGTGGCGGGGGGTAAACGGCCGTCTACATACCGCTCCAACTGTTCTTCTACGGTGTCACAATCAATTGTTTTGTTTGGCGGCATTGCCGCTTTTTTTCTGAACATAGCACACGTTATCGGTAATCAGTAACCAGTAATCAGTAATCAGTAACCAGTTTTTAACTAAACCACTGAACACTGCACCCTAACTGTCTGTAAGAGGCCACCGGCCGGCTTCACGCTCCCGGCGCAGGCGGCGCAGTTCTTTACGACCCTGGCTCAACTGCTCATAAATGGTATTGATCGACAGACCCAGCGCCACCGCAATTTCGTCACAGCCCAGGCCGTGGCGATAGCGCAGCAGGATGGGCAGGCGCAGCCGGTCGTCCAGGGTATCGACCATCTGCCACAGCAGTTGGGTTTCTAAGCGCCGGGCCACCACATGGGCCGGATTGGATGGTGACTCGGCCACTTTGCTCAGCCAGCGCGGGCTTAGCTTATGCCATGGTACAAGCTGGCGCAGCTGGCGGCGGCGCAGCTTCTGGCGGCAGGTGTTGACCAGAATGGCCGTCAGCCAGGTGGTAAAGGCCGCATCGCCGCGATAGCCGTCAATCTTCTGAAAGACGATCAAGAAAGTCTCCTGTACCGCATCCTTGGCCGCTTCTCGTTCACCCAGGATGGTCCAGGCCAGGTCGAACATCTCGTCCTGGAACTCGTCATAGAGGGTGGCGAAGGCGTGTAAGTCACCTTGTTGGCAGCGGCGAATCAGATCGGTCAGATTGAGCATAAAAGGTTATAGCCTTCCCTGGTTAAAAATTTGACGCAAAGGGGCAAAGAACAAAGGGGCAAAGAACAAAGAAGATAAAGCTTTTCTCTGCGACTCTCCGCGTGTCCTCCGCGCAACTCTGCGTACCTGCTTTAACAGCCTGCCTATTAGATTAGATGCAATTGGGGAAAATTTTTAGGGAAATTGGTGAGAAGTGGTGGTATATCTACGAAATCCTCAAACGTTTGCTACCAACGGGTTTGAGAATAGTGGGTCAGAATATTTTTGTCTCTTCCCAACTAATTTCTACCAGATCATCGGGATTGCCCTGAATAACGTCCGGGCGGGTTACCATATTTTGCAGCTTGTCAACCTTCGCCACCGGCATGATGAGTAAACGACGATCTGCCTTTTTGATTTCCAGCGGGATGCCTGTTTCCAATACTTAGTCCAATAGGAGGAATCCTTCTACCCGGTCAGGAGAAAGATTCCTCCTCGAAGACTCGTCGGAATGACAATGGGGCGTTGAATTTGTAAAACTATGTTGGTTGTTTCTTGAACCAAACCGTCAATTGTTATTGGAGAATTGCCCATTTTGGCGCAGGTAGTCAACGGCCGTTTCCAACTGCGTATCCATAAATTCATCAAACTCTTCCATATCCGGCAGGCTGACGGTGATGTCTGGCTCCAGGCCGGTCTGGTCAATCCAGGTGTCGTTGGGCGTCAGCCAGCGGGCAATGGTGATGCGCACGCCGCCGCCGTTGCTGAGCGGCTGCCAGGATTGTACCGTGCCTTTACCAAAAGTTGTCTCCCCAATTAAGATACCCCGGCCCTGGTCCCTAATGGCCCCGGCCAGCACTTCCGAGGCGCTGGCGCTGCCTTCGTCAACCAAAACCACCAGCGGAATGTCGGTGGCCAGCCCGTTAGCGGTCGCTTCAAAGATACGCTCGCGGCCGTCGCCAAAGCGCTCAATCAGAATGGTGCCGCCGGGCAAAAACTGGTCGGCCACATCCAGGGCCGCCTCCAGGCCACCGCCCGGATTGCGGCGCACGTCGACGATCAGCCCGACCGGCTCTTGACCCAGCAGGTCGGTCAGGATCGTTTCCAGCTCGTTGGCCGTGCGTTCACCAAAGCGGTTGATGCGCACGTAGGCGATATTGTCTGCCAGCATTTCGCCGTTGACGCTGTCGATGCGAATGCGGGCACGGATGATTTCCACTTCAAACTGTTCGCCGTTCCGTTCGATGAGGAGGGTAACGGCCGTTCCTTCCGGCCCACGCACATAGTCCACCCCCTCAATCAAATCTATGCCCCGTAAATCAACGCCATTGGCTTCCAAAATAATATCCCCCGGCTGTAAACCGGCCTCGGCTGCCGGCGAGTCGTCAATAGGAGAGACAATGACAATGCGATCATCCCGCATTTCTACCTCTGCCCCAATGCCGGAAATTTCGCCGTCCATATCCTGCCGCGCCCGCGTTTCGTCACGGGGAGACAGATAGCGGGTATTGTCGTCGTCCAGGGCGGCCAGCATGCCTTCAATAGCCCCTTCCATCAGGGCCACATTGTCTACCGGCTGGTCAAAGTAGCGGTTATTAACCAGGTGCCACACTTCCCAAAACGGTTCGAAGGTGGCGCGCACACTATCTGGTGTGCCCTGACGCACCTCAATGGCCGTAAATACCTGCACCGGTGCCCAGGGGGATTGCCCAAACAAAAAGCCTCCGCCAAAACCCAAAAAGCCAAAAAAGATGGCTACAACAATATATAAAATATTTGATTTCATTTGAATACCTCGTTAATGATGGCAAAGTTGCGGAGTTGCAGAGTTGCAGAGTGGCGGAGTTGCCACCTCGCCACCTCGCCACTCTGCTCCGTAGGCTAAGAATCACCTTAGCACCCGCTAACCGTCCAGTTCTAAATTTGGAGAGATGCTACCCTCTGTTACAATAGCCGATAAGGGTTTTATCCTTATATTCATTTTACAACGCAAAGGTAACTTTTATCCTTTGTCACCTTTGCTCCTTTGCTCCCTTTGCCTCTTTGCGTTAACTCTTTTGGTTGTGGCTACGCCACGTTACGCAATACGCAATACGCACTACGCACTAAACCATGTCTACCCAACGAATCAGAACTATCAGTACCATTTCTTTGCTGCTGCTCGATGCCTTGCTAATTATGGCTGCATTTGCGCTGGCTTACCAGTTGCGGGCCATTATTCCCTGGCCCGAATCATTGGCCACCGACGTCTCACTGTCCCGCTATACCGGGTTGCTCCTGGTTCAAATTATTAGCGTCATTATTGCCCTCTTCTTCTTTCGACTTTACTACATTCCGCGCGCCGTTTCACGTGTTGACCAGTTTTATAATATTTTTGCCGGTGTTTCTATCGGCACCATGATGGCCGTGGCCGTTTCCACCTTTATTTTTAAGGATGAACCCTTTGTATTAGACTATCCCCGGGCCATGATTGTCTACGCCTGGCTGCTGACCATCCTGTTGCTCATGTTGGGACGGATAGTCCATCAAGGCATTCGCAACACTTTGCGTGAATGGGGCCTGGGCAAAGACCGGCTGCTGCTGGTGGGCACAGGCGATACGGCCCGCATGATTTTGCAGCGGATCTTGTGGTCCCCCCAGTTGGGTTACGAAACGGTGGGTGTTGTGGCCAATGGCGAAACCAGCGGTATGGTCATTGGCGACAATCTTTTGGGGGTGCCTTTTTTGGGAATGGCCGAACAACTGCCGGACTTAATCGAGCAGCATCAAATTGATGAAGTCATCATCGCCATGCCCGAAGCCGGTCACCGGGAGACGGTACGCATCATCTCTTATTGTGAGCGGGGACGGGTCTCTATCAAAGTGTTTCCCGATATTTTCCAATTTATCACCTCACAGGCAGGCATTGACGATTTGGGTGGGCTGCCCCTGCTGTCGGTGCGCGATTATGCCCTGCGCGGCTACTTGCTTATCTTTAAGCGCTTGCTGGACCTGGTAGGGGCGGCATTAGGGCTGATTTTTTTGTCACCGGTGATGCTCCTGGTGGCTGTGGCCATTAAGCTGGAATCCCCCGGCCCCATCTTTTTTGTGCAGGAGCGCATGGGCTTAGACGGCAAGCCCTTCCTTATGCTCAAATTCCGTTCCATGCGCCGGGATGCAGAGAAGGATGGGCCGGGCTGGACGACCGACAATGATCCGCGCCAGACTCGCCTGGGAACCTTGCTGCGTCGCCTGGAAATGGATGAGCTGCCCAATTTGATCAACGTCATGCTGGGGGAGATGAGCCTGGTGGGGCCGCGCCCGGAGCAGGCTCATTACGTCGAGCAGTTCCGCCGTATTGTGCCCCGCTATATGGACCGCCACCGGGAGAAGGGGGGCATGACGGGCTGGGCGCAGGTCAACGGGCTGCGCGGCGATACGTCGATTGAGGAGCGCACCAAGTATGACCTCTGGTACTCAGAAAACTGGTCGATCTGGCTGGACTTAAAGATTATTTTACGCACGCTTTGGCAGATAGTGGAGCGCAGCAACGGCAGCAAGGTCGAGGAGAGGGAACAGCCGCCGTCTGACCCCTCGACCACCGATTCTCTGGCCACAGAATCGGTAGCCAACGCAGCCCATTCTGCCAATGGCCATCAGTATGATGGGCATCATGCTGATGCTAATGATACGGCCGACCCTGAAGAAGAAGTGACCGTTGACACCTACGCGGAGCGAGAGACCACGCCCAAGTGACCACGGCGAAACGTGAGACGCGATGGTTTGTGTCGCAGGTTACACTTTCGACTCCTCACGTTTCACGCATCACGTTTCACGCATCACGTTTGACGCATCACGTTTCACGCTCAATCTAACACATTTCTTATTTGACGCTCTCTGGTGGGCATGATAAGATAGCTTAAGAGTATCCTTAGCACTCTCTGCGCTTGAGTGCTAAAAACATTAAAACAGCCTACCAGTGACTAAAAATGAGCCATGATTTAACCAAACGCCAACAGCGCATATTAGGGTTGGTTATCCAAAACTTTATAGAAAGCGGTACGCCCGTCGGCTCCAAGACGTTGGTCGACCATTACGGCCTGGACGTGAGTTCAGCGACGGTGCGTAACGATCTCGCCTTGCTAGACGAGCTGGGTCTGCTCTACCAGCCGCATACCTCGGCCGGTCGCCAGCCGACTGAGGCCGGCTATCGTTATTTTGTGGAGCGACTGCTAGGTGAGTTTCACCTTCCTTTACGTGAGCGGCAAATGATTCGCCACCAGTTCCACCAACTGCGCCTTGACATGAGCCAGTGGATGCGACTGGCGGCCGCTATTTTGGCCCGTACCTCGTTGGGGGCCAGCTTTATCACGGCGCCCCAGCCCCGCCCCAATCGCTTTAAACATATTCAATTAATTTCTACGCGCGGCCGGCTGGTTCTCATGATCCTGGTCATGTATGGGGGTGAGGTGAAGCAGGAAATGCTGACCCTGGCCGAACCGCTGCCCCAAGCCCGCCTGAGCGCCGCTGCCGAGCGGCTGAACAGTCTCTTTGAAAATGCTGAGGTTGAGGATATTGTGGCTCGCCTGGGCCAAATGGACGCCCTGGAAAATGATGTGCTGAAGTTGGTCATCGATATTTTGCATGGGGCAGATGAACGGCCGTTTAGCGACATTTATCGGGATGGTCTGATCAATATTTTAGAAGAAGAAGGCACGCGCCAGGCGGTGCGGCTGCTCGAAGAGCGTACCTTGCTGGCCGATGTGCTGTCAGAAACACAGACAGCGAGCGGTGGGGTGCAGGTGGTTATCGGGGGCGAAGGACGCTGGGAAGCGCTGCGCGACTGCTCCATTATTTTGTCCCGCTACGGCGTGGCCGACCGCCTGAGTGGGACGGTGGCCGTGATTGGCCCCATGCGGATGCCATACGGCCGTAACGTGGCCGCCGTCCGCTATGTGGCCCGCCTGATGAGCGGTTTTGTAGATGATTATTATATCGATACCGTAGTTGACAGCATTTCTGTCAAGCCGGGCGCTTTCAGCGCTGATTTCGATTTGTTACAAGGAGAGGAAAATCGCAGTGAGTGAGGAAATCTTAGAACAAGAAGAGGTTGAGATAGCTGCCGATAACAACGGTGAAGCGGCTGTCGCTGAAGCGGTTGCGGAAACGGCCGATCTCACCCTTGAAGAACAATTAGCGGCTGTGCAAGAAGAATCCACCAGAAATTTAGACGGCTGGCGCCGTGCCCAGGCCGAGTTGGCCAACGCCCGTAAACGCTTTGACAAGCAGCGGGCCGAAACCTACACTCGGGCCACCGCCGACCTGGTAAGTCGGCTGCTGCCTGTCCTGGATGACCTGGATCGTGCCCTGGACAACGTGCCCGAGACCATTGCCCAGGATAGTTGGTTTGAAGGGCTGCACCTGGTACAGCGCAAGCTGTTAGGCCTGCTCGATCAATACAACGTGGAGGCCATTGAGGCCCTGGGCCACCCCTTCGACCCCAATCTGCATGAAGCCATTATGCAAGAGCCAAGCGACGAGTATGACAGCGGTGTGGTCTGTCGTGAACTGCAAAAAGGGTATCGATTGGGTGAGCAGATAATACGGCCGTCGTTGGTCTACGTAGCAGAGTAGCAAAGTGGCAAAGTGGCGAAGTCACTTTGCCACCATTCATAATCAATAATAATAAGGACTTAAAATAACTATGAGCAAAATAATTGGTATTGACCTGGGAACCACCAACTCGGTAGCCGCCGTCATGGAAGGGGGCGAGCCAACCGTCATTCCAAGCGCCGAAGGCAATCGCACCTTTCCCTCTATTGTGGCCGTTAACCCCAAAACGGGTGAACGACTGGTGGGGCAGGTTGCCAAACGTCAGGCCGTCATCAATTCACAAAACACCGTCTTTTCGGTCAAGCGCTTTATGGGGCGCAAATTTAATGATCCCCAGGTGGAAAAAGCCCGTAAATACGTGCCCTACGAAGTACGCGAAGCGGCCAACGGGGACGTGCGCGTTGTCATGGGTGACCGGGAATATTCTCCCCCCGAAGTTTCGGCCATGATCTTGCAGAAAATCAAGACTGATGCCGAAGCCTACCTGGGGCAGCCTGTGACCCAGGCCGTTATTACGGTGCCCGCTTATTTTAATGACAGCCAGCGCCAGGCCACCAAAGACGCGGGCAAGATTGCCGGTTTAGAAGTGATGCGCATTGTCAACGAGCCGACCGCTTCCTCCCTGGCTTACGGACTGGGCAGCAGTAAGGACGAAACGATAGCCGTTTATGACCTGGGTGGGGGGACCTTCGACATCTCCATTTTGGAAGTGGGCGACGGCGTGTTTGAAGTGAAATCAACCAATGGGGACACCTTCCTCGGCGGCGACGACTTTGACCTGAAAATTATTGATTGGGCCGCCGAGCAGTTCAAAATGCAGGAAGGGATCGACCTGCG
>JAWOIM010000322.1:0-3080 GCA_046484685.1 Chloroflexota bacterium
CTGTCTGGGTGATGGCTACTTCCCAGAGCGATGAGCGCATCCGCAACGCCGACGAAGCCAGTGTCACCTTCACCGGCTATGAAGGGGTAGAAATCGCCTGGCTGCCCGCCGGCCAAACGGTGACCGATACCCTGTCGGCCAGCTTTATGCTCGTCATTACCAATACGGGCAACATGCCCACGACCTATGCGTTTGACTTGGAGATGCCCGGCTTGAGCGGCCAACTGCTGTTCGACGAACTGCCCATCCCCGCCCGCTCTACGGCCGTTATGCCCCTGACCGTCTATGCCGGCGGACCAGGGGTGTATGAAATAGATGGAACGGCCGTTTCTGACCAGGGAACCACAGCCAGCGACACGGCCACATTGACCATCTTCCTCTCTAACCAGCCGCCCCTCGTAAACGCCGGGCCGGACCAGGTGGTGGTGGTCAACAGTCTGGTCCAGTTCAATGGCAGTGCCAGCGACCCTGATGATGACCCCCTGACTTTTAGCTGGGACTTTGGCGACGGCAATGGCGCGACGGGTACCTTGACCCCCACCCACATCTACCAGGAGACCGGCCTCTACACCGTAATCCTGATCGTTAGCGACACGGATGGCCACGTTGTCAGCGATACGCTGCAAGTACTCGTTGTGACTGAAGCAATCTTTGCTGTGGACGCCGGGCCGGACGTGGCAGGAGACGAAGGTAGCCCGCTGGCCTTTAACGGGGTCATAACCGACACCGGCGGCGGCAGCCCCTACCTTATCGAATGGAACTTTGGTGATGGGAATACAGCCGAGGGTAGCCTAAGCGCCAACCATGCCTATGCCGATAACGGAACTTATACGGTGACGCTAACGGTGACAAACAGTGAGAATCAGGTTGTTAGTGACACGCTGTTGGTCACGGTTCACAATGTAGCGCCAACGGTAACGGCCGCTGCCGACCAGAGCCTTGGCCTCAACGAAACCTTCTCCGGCGTTCTGGCTGCTTTCAGCGATCCCGGCTGGTTGGATACCCATACGGCCGTCATTGATTGGGGTGACGGCACCGTATCGGTCGGGGTGGTGGACCAGGCGGCGCAAACCGTCACTGGTTCGCATACCTATACGACGATGGGTGTTTATACGGTGACAATTACCGTTATGGATAACGATGGCGGTGAGGGCAGCGACAGCTTGTTCATCACCACCACTTCCCGTTTTATCTATCTGCCTTTAATTGTCAATAATTAAGCGCTGAGTCTCTCTGGGGAAGCCTCTGTAGGGACACTATAGATCAAGAAACAAATTGGGTAACGTCGTAGGGGCAACCACAAGGGTTGCCCCTACCCCGATTATTTTCTTAAACAACAACCTGTCCCTACAGAGGCTTTTGCTGAACGTCAACACCATCAATTTTTATAAATCTCCCCAAATTTTTGCTTGAGATAGTTGATATAGGGCGTAATGGTAAGCGGCTCTCCGCTAACGCGCTCGATCAGCTCGTTGGCCGTAAATTTGCTGCCGTGCTGATAAATGTTTTCCCGCAGCCAACTGTGCAGTGACTCGAACTGGCCCTGCCCGATTTCCTCTGGAATAGACGGATATTTTTGCAGGGCCTGCTCATAAAAGAGGGCACTCATGATGTTGCCCAGCGTATAGCCCTGAAAAGAGCCGCCAATGGCTCCTGAAAACCAATGGACATCTTGCAGTACGCCGTCCCGATTGTCGGGTGCTTGCAGACCCAGATCGGATTGGTAACGGCCGTGCCACGCATCCGGCAAATCTTTAATGGCCAGCGTCCCTTCCAGCAGCGCCAGTTCCAGATCAAAGCGGATCATCACATGCAGATTGTAGGTCACTTCATCGGCGTCGGTGCGGATAAGGGAGCGCTGCACCTTGTTGATCGCCGGGTAAAAGGTGTCCAGGCCGACATCGCTGAGCTGGTCGGGGAAAGCGGCTTGCAGTTGGGGATAATAATGCTGCCAGAAGGGGCGGCTGCGCCCCACCAAATTTTCCCACAGGCGGGACTGACTTTCGTGAATACCGGCCGATGTGCCGCCGCCCAGCGGCGTTGCTTCCAGTTCGGGCCGGATGCCCTGCTCATACATGGCATGACCCGCTTCATGCAGCGTGCTGAAAAGTGCCTCGCCCAGGTCGTTCTCCTTGACCCGCGTGGTGATGCGTACATCTCCCAGCGAAAATTTGGTCATAAAGGGATGGTGGGTTTTATCCTGACGACCGCGTTGGAAGTCATAGCCATACTGCCGGATCACTGCTTCGCCAAAAGCGAGCTGGTCGTTTTCGGGATAGTGGTGGTGCAGGCAGCTATTGTCGATTTCGGGCTGGTTGATAATGGTTTCGACCAGGGGAACCATCTCTTGACGCAGCTCGGCAAATAGGGCGCGGATCGATTCCGCTTTCATGCCTTCGTCGCTAAAGTCGATGAGGGGATCGGCGATATGGTCGTAGCCGGGGAAGCAGTCGGCAATGCGGCGGCTAAAATCGAGCGTTTTTTCCAGGTAAGGGGCCACGGCCGCAAAATCATTTTCAGGTCGAGCTTGGGCCCAGACCTGATAGCTGGCCGAACTGTGCCCATAAAATTCAGACAATAAGGGAGCGGGCACTTTTGTCGCTTTTTCATACTCTTTGCGCGTTACACGAATGAGGCTGGCCTCGTCACTGTCATAGGGCAGCGATTGGCCATAGTTGTCCAGGCTGTCGAGCAAACGGCCGATGGCCGGATCGGTGAATTTTTCGTGGGCCAGCCGCCCCAATGTTGCCATTTGCCGGCCGCGGGCGGCGGCTCCGCCAGGGGGCATATAGGTGGATTGGTCCCAATTGAGCAGGGCCGCGGCTGAATTTAGATCGTCCACTTCCAATAATCGTTGTTTTAATTCTTGTAGTTTTTTCTCCATGATAGATTGTCCTTCTCCCATTGACTGCAATTAATTGTCCCTCACGCCAAGCTGTAAAGAGGTAGATCATACGTCATTTAGGCTGGTTGTCAATATAAGCCCGTGGCTTAAGAGTATAGCGGGAGACCTGACAGGTTTGCCAAACCTGTCAGGTCTGCGCCCCACGATTTCTTGTCATACTCGTGGCTTAACCAAT
>JAWOIM010000352.1:0-5652 GCA_046484685.1 Chloroflexota bacterium
TGCCTAAGGCGCCGGTCTCAATCTCGTGGCCGATAACATCTAGGGGGGTAGGGTCGGCCAGACGCTCTATGCTGCCGGGAAAGAGCCAGGGCAGCGCCAGCAGCAGCATGGCGCCACTGCCTACCACTGCCCCCGGCCCGCGCCAACGCTGCGGCAGGCGAGCGATGCCGGCTCCGGCCAGAGCAGCCAGCAGTAGCGTGGCCGGTCCTAACAGCCGCCAGGGGAACTGGATAAACTCAACCAGGGGTAGTCTGTCCCACGCGGGCAGGCTGAGGGGGAGCATAAGCAGGCTGAACAGGCCAACCAGCAGGGCCAGGGCCAGCCGGTGGGCGTTGGCGCTGCGGTCCCGGTCTCCCGGCAGCAGGTTCAGGACGGCCAGCAGCAGGGGCAGCAGACCAAACGCAAAGGGGATGGCCGGATTGACCTGAGCCGGATCGGCCGTTTGGGGCAAGGCCAGCAGGTCATTCCAGGCCAAAAAGTGGTTGCCGTAATAAAAGTTAGCCGAATCATACAGCTTATGAATTTGCACCAGATCCCGCTCAAAAAAGGCGGGCAGCCAGAAAAAGGCGGAGAGGCCCAGGCCGAGGAGGAGGGCGAGAAGGGATTGGGGAATAGGGGTTGGGGGTTGGGGAATAGGGGTTGGGGGTTGGGGCGTGGACCACCAGAGGAAGAGGAGGTAGCCGAGCAGCAGCGGCGTGCCTACCAGGGCCAGGATGTTGTGGCTGAGCAGCAGCCCGGCGTAGCTGAGGGCCAGCAGCCCCGGCCCGGCCGGGCCGGGACGTGGTGACCAGAGCCAATGGAGGGCGGCCAGAGCCAGGGCCAGCCAGGCCAGCCCCCACACTTCGGGCAGGACGCCGCGATGGTGGACATCAAAAAGTAGATAGGGGGCGTAAACGGCCGTTAGTGCCGCCACTACTCCCGCCTCCCGACCAAACAGACGGGCAGCCCACCAGTAAAGGCCCCCGGCCAGCAGCAGCAGGGCTAAGATATAGCTGACGCGAACGGCCGTTTCAACCGGAATCCCCAGCCGCGTCAGGGGCAAAACGACATAATAACTAAAAGGCGCATAATAATTAAAAAGGGGAAAACCAAAACCAAAGCCCAGGTCCGGCAGCCAGCGTGGATAAAGCAGCCCATGGGCCACAGCCCGGTCCAGTTGAGCCAGCCGGTAAAAGTGGAGCAGGCCATCTGCCCGCCAGGGTAAATGGCCGCGCAGCAGCGGCAGCAGCGCCGGCAGCAGGGCGGCCAGCAGACAGGATCCTGTGAGTAAAATAGTTTTTCTTTTTTTCATATAGTGCGTAGTGCGTAGTGCGTAAACTATCTACATACTACGCACTATGTTTACATATTTCTAACAAAATTCAGATCATTTTCTAACACAGCGCATATATTTTTCTAACACAATTTGCCTATTCTATAGACAACGATAACAAAGTGGTTTGAACCAATCAAGTCAAGCCATATTCTAACAGTAACACTTTGAGGATACAGTAAGGAGGTATTAACCAATGAACCGTATAATTCGTTTTAACCCCACTCGTGAACTGGACCTGTTTAATGAATTTGACCGGATGTTAGAGCGTACCTGGGATGTGGCCCGCAGCGGCAGCACTATCGGCTTTGGGTTGGCCGTAGATATGATTGAGCGGGAAGAGAGCTTTATGCTCAAAGCCTCTCTGCCGGGTGTGCATCCTGATGACATTAACATTACGCTGGAAGACAATGTATTGACCATCAGCGGCGAAATTCATGCTGATGAGACCAATGAAGGTGAAGCGTATCACATTCGCGAGCGTCGTTTTGGCCACTTCACCCGCAGCTTCCGCTTCCCGACGCTGGTCAATGCCGAAGCCATCGAAGCCGACTACGACAACGGCATTCTGCTGGTCACGGTGCCCAAGGCTGAGGAAGTAAAGCCCAAACGGATCACCATCCGGGCCAACAACAGCTAAGTAAAAGCAGATTTAGCAACCTTAAACGGCCGCGGTCTTTAGAGACCGCGGCCGTTTTTTGTTGTCAGGGCTGCCTCATAAGGGGCAGATAAAGGTGATAGTCGGGCGGCTCAGGATCGGGGTCGGTTACGGGAATGGTGATTGCCATATAGGCCAGCCGCACCTGGGCGCGAGCGGAACTGGTATTGTCGCCCAGGAAAACCAGGTTGGGGGTCTCGTAAGGATCGGGCTGCCCCTCAAAGGCGGTGTAGTCGCGTACGGGGCCGCTCAGAATGAATGTCTGATTGGCCACCAGCGTGTAGGTGTCGCTGAAGATGGTCAGATGGTAGGCGGTCAGAGCGGCCGTGGTATCAAAAGCAGCTCCCTCAGCCCGGGTAAAGAGGTCGGGTGGTTGGCCGCCCTCCTGTGCCCATATCTGGTCTTCCCAAAAGCCCAGTTCAATTCCCCTTAAATCATCGCTCAGCACAATAACGCTAAAACCGGCCCGATTATCGGGGTCGTGGTCTTCCTCATCTAGTTGAATGGTGAAGGTAACGGTAAAGCCGTGGCTGCGTTGCAGCAGTGGGACGGCTTGGGGGCGGGCAAAATAGCCGGCCTGTTCTTGTTGTTCCGGCAGGGTATTGAGAATAGTCACGCCGTCACTATAGATTTGGGTAGCCTGGGGCGTAAAGGGATTCGTCAGGTAAAAAAAGCCCTGGGCATTGGGCAAATTACCCAGGCTGCTGTCGTAAAGAATGTGAAGCTGACTGTTTGGATGCGGGGCAGCAACCGCTTGCACTGCGCCGGACGAAGTGGCTATTGCCAGCCCCGACCACAAAAAAACCCCTCCCCCCAAACCCAAAAAACAGGCAAAACTAATCCATTGTGCTTTCATCATGCCACCGTTAATCAAATACTGACTCCTTGAGAATTCGCGGGGTTTAGTCGTATTCCGTATTGCGTATTGCGTATTCCGTAATTCTCTCTGGTTACGAAATACCGTCCCCATCCAGGGCCGCTGCCATTACCGTCAAATCCGGGCGCTGCCCGGTCCAAAGGGCAAATGCCTGCGCTCCCTGGTGCAGCAGCATCCCCAGGCCGTTGCTCGCCCGGCAGCCGGCCGCCTGCGTTTGCTTCTGCACTTGCACCATTAACCGGGTATGGGCCGGATTATAAACGAGATCGTATACAAAGCTGCCGGACGGAAAAGGCAGCTCGTCGGGCCAGATGGATTGATCGCTGTCGGGGGCCATGCCCAGGGGCGTGGTGTTGACGATGAGAGGGGCCTGGGTCTGGGCACTAATTGGGGGCAGGCTGGCTAACGGCCGTCCCTGCACCCACGCATCTGACAAATAAGGCTGCAAATCCGCCACCAGGTCTGCCGCCTGCTGCGGGCGGCGGGCCAACACCTGCACCCGCCCACCCAACCGGGCCAGGGCATAAACAACAGCTCGCGCCGAGCCACCCGCACCCAAGACCAGACAATCACGGTTGTTGACAGCGATTTGTTGGCTTTCCAGATCAGCCTGAAACCCAGACCAGTCGGTGTTGTGGCCGATTAAACGGCCGTTTTCCGCCACCAAAATGGTGTTAACTGCCTTTAACGCCTGCGCTCCGTCGTCCAGATCAGCCAACAAGGGCAGCACCGCCTGCTTATGGGGTACGGTAACATTCACCCCCCGAAAACCGAGAGCGGACAGGGCAGAAACGGCCGTTTTCAGATTCTGCGGGCGCACCGGCAGCGGCACATAAACCCAGTCCAACCCCAGCGCCGCCGCCGCCGCATTGTGCATGGCCGGGCTGCGGCTGTGGGCCACCGGCCAGCCAATCAGGCCAATCAATTGTGTGCTGCCTGTAATAGTCATAGGACGATGGACCATGGACGATGGACCGTAGACGATGGACCGTAGACGATGAATGAGAAAATAGTAAACACTAAATACCGTACGCAAAGCGGTCGCTCGGAGACATTACCGGACACTGATTACTGATTACCGGACACCGGCTATGGATCACTCCACCCACGCCATGTTGGCCCCTAACTGCTGCATACTGTCCACAAAGCCGGGGAAGCTGTCGGCGGCGCAGCGGGCATCGTTGACCAGGGTCAGACCGTGCGTAGCCAATCCGGCTACGGCCAGCGACATGGCCAGCCGGTGATCGTCGTGGCTGTCCACCTCGGCGCTGTAGAGCCGGGTCGGGCCGTGGACGGTAAACCCATCCGCGTGTTCACTCAAATTAGCCCCCAGCTTGCGTAACTCGCCCACCAGGACAGCAATGCGATCCACCTCTTTAACGCGCAGTTCGGCAGCATCGGTCACGCGGCTGTCTCCGGCGGCCTGGGTGGCGGCCACCGCCCAAACGGGGAATTCGTCAATGCCGCGCACCACCGTATCGCCGCCAACAGTGGTGGGATGCAGTTCGGTGAAACGAATGGTGAGAGAAACGGCCGTTTCTCCCCCTGTCATCCGTTCATCCGTCACAAAAACTTCGGCCCCCATCGCCCGCAGCGCGTCCAGCAACCCCGTGCGCGTCTCGTTATACCCCACATTGGTAATCGTAATCTCCGAATGGGGCACAATGGCCGCCGCCACCAGCGGGAAAGCGGCCGAAGAGATGTCGCCCGGAACGGTCAGGTCCAGCGGCCGCAGGGGGCTGGTAGGGGGCTGGATGGTAATCCAGTTGCCTAAGGTGGTAATCTCTACGCCCATTGCTTGCAGCATCCGTTCCGTATGATCACGGGCCGGGCCGGGCTGATAGACGCGCGTGGGGCCAGCGGCATACAGTCCGGCCAGCAGCAAGGCGCTCTTCACCTGGGCGCTGGCCACGTTCATTTCAAAGTCAACGGCCTGCAGGCTGGCCGGCTCAATGATGAGGGGCGCTTTACCCTCAGTCGCCCGAATAATAGCCCCCATCTGGCTGAGGGGATCGATAATGCGGCGCATCGGCCGTTTTCGCAGTTGCGGGCTGCCGTCCAGCACCGAGGCAAACGACTGCCCGGCCAGAATGCCGGCCAGCAGCCGCATACAAGTCCCGGCATTGCGGCAGTCCAGGGCGGCCGCCGGGGGCTGTAGACCGTGCAACCCTCGCCCCTCAATTTGCAAATCCCACGCCTGGGGAGATTTTTCATCTACGCTGATGGACACCCCCAAAGCGCGAAATATATCCAGAGTGGCAATTGTATCCCCGGCCGGCAGCCAGTCACGAATGATGCTGGTCCCCTGGGCCAGGGCGGCCAGCATGACGGCCCGGTGGCTGATCGATTTATCACCGGGCACAGTAATCGTGCCGCGCAGCGGCGTTTTCTGGGGGCGAACGAGTAATTGCATAGCGATTAATCCACCAATAAATCCACAACAGCAAACTGATTCACATCCACCAGCCCCAGGTCGGAGATACGCAGGTCGGGGATAACGACCAGGGCCAGCAGGCTGAGCTGCATGTAGGCATTGTTGAGCCGGCAGCCACAATCACCAAAAGCCTGGACCATGTGGCCGGCCTTTTGGGCCACCACCTCGGCCCGCTCGTTGGACATCAGGCCGGCAATGGGCAGCTCAACCAGGGCAACTTCTTCCCCTTCGCGGTAAACGATCACGCCCCCGCCAACCTCACCCAGGCGGTTGGCGGCCAGGGCCATGTTGTGTTTACTGGTGCCGACCACAAGCATATGGTGGCTGTCGTGGGCTACCGTACTGGCGATGGCACAGGGTACATTGAAGCC
>JAWOIM010000565.1:0-2966 GCA_046484685.1 Chloroflexota bacterium
CGGGCTGAATATTGTTTTGTAAATAGCGGCGCAGATCAGATTCGGTCAAAAAGCGGTGTAGGGCAGCCCGCATGGCGGCTACGTCACCTGGCACCACCAGCAGCCCGTCTACCTCGTGGCGTACTCGTTCGGCCATCACCCCCAGGTCGGAGGCAATAACGGGGATGCCGGCGGCAAACGCTTCCGAAATAACAAAGGCAAAGGTTTCATACCAGAGGCTGGGGATAATGAGCAGGTCAATGTTGGCCAGCATTTGCCAGATGGCTGAGCGATCTAAACGGCCTACGAAGCGTACCTGAGGGGTGGCTAACGCTTGCAGACTTTGCACGTAGGCCGGATCGAAGGTGAGGTCGCCGGCGACCCACAATTCGGCCATTGGCGGCAGTTGGCGAAACGCCTGGAGCAGCACATGAACCCCTTTTTGGGTAGACAGCCCGCCAATGTAGCCAAACCGTAACGGCCGTTTCCTCTCTCCATTATCTTCGCGGCGCGGCTGTTGTAAGCCGGCCGGGTAATCCAGGCCGGGTGGCAAAACCGTGACGTTGTCCGTCTCCAGCCCATGATCGGCATACCAGTTTTGTACAAATTCGGCCGGAGCAATCACCCGGTTGGCGTTGGCCAACACCTGGCGCAGTTTGTGCACGCGCCAGGCCAGCGGCGCGGCCAGCAGCGGTTGGGCCGGTGGAAACTGGGGCAGCCCGGCGCGGGCCAACGCACAGCGGGCGCAGTTGAGGTAGGCCCGTGGCCCGTCACACAATTCTTCACTGTCGTTGGTTAACAGTTGGGCGTTGGCGCATACCCACCAGAAATCCCACAGGGTAACGACGTAGGGGATGTGGCGGGCTTGCAGTTCGGCTGCCAGGGAGAACGGCAGCCCCATTAAATGTTGGATGTGAACAATATCTGGTTTTGCCTGGTCCAGTGCCTGACTAAACTGGTTATGCAAGATGGGGTTATAGAAGGTGGTCAGGAAGCGGTGGGTGGGCGTGAAACGGCCGTTCCAGGCAGACCAGATTGTTACCCCATCATCTATCCGCTGCTGTAGTCCTGAACCGGGGGCGCTGCGCCGGTGAAAAATATGGACTGCGTGACCCTGTGCTTGCTGGGCTGTTGTCAACCAACGGGTATACAACTCGACGCCCCCTATGTGGTCAGGCATATATTGGTGAGCCAGATGTAGAATACGCATTACCCTTTTTTCTCTAACAGTTGTTGATACTGGTCTAAAATACGCCGGGCCGTCTGGGGCCAGGTATAGTGCTGTTTAACTTTCTGGCAACCATGTGCGCCCAACTGCCGGCTCAACGCCGGGTCGGTCAGCAAACGTTTGATGGCCGCAGCCAGCGCGGCCACATCACCGAAGGGGACCAGCAGCCCGTTTTGGCCGTCGTCGATGACACCGGGGAGGCCGCCGGCATTGGCCCCAATGACCGCTTTACCGTGGTGCCAGGCTTCGAGCAGGACGATGCCAAAAGAGTCGGTACGCGAGGGAAGCAGGAGCAGAGCGCTGTTTTGCAGCAGCGCATGTTTGCCGGCTTCGGGCAGGATGCCTAACGGCCGTATCACCGTTTGCTCAATGGTAGTCAGGCGGTGATAAAAACGATCAAATTGGGGTGTAGTCTGGCCGATCAAGGCCAGGGTAACAGGGTCACCCTGCTTCTGCAAGGTCAAGACGGCCTGGGCGGCGTGTATGGCCCCTTTATCATGGCTGGCCCGGCCGATAAAGAGAAGATAAGGGTCAGGTGGATAGACAACGGCCGTTTCAGCAAACGGTGGCGGCTCTTCAACGCCACCCCCTACGACCTTTACCCGTTCCGGCCGGCAGCCCAAAGCCAGCAGTCCTTCCTTTTCTACAGCAGTCAATACCAGCACGCGATCGGCATCATGGAGTAGATCGCGCTGGTGGTCCATCGTCGAGTTACGGGCCACCCGGTCATGGCCCGTGCCAAAGTGCATAAAGGGAGTAGCCACAAAAGGCAGTTGGTGCCGGCGGGCATAGCGCCAGGCCACCAGCAGCGGATATTCCCAGGAAATATTAAAGGCGTGCACCAGATCAAAGGGGCCAGGTAAGGTGTCTAGCTGTTCAGCCAGGTCGGGCAGAGGCGGAATGTAGCGAGCCATACGCTGCAGCAGCGAGGAGTGGTCACCGGGCAGCATGGAGAGCAGTACCATCAACTTGCGCCAGGCCAACAGGCCGGTCCAACCACCGGGAAAGGGAGCCAGGGGCACATGTACCAGGTTAAGGTTAGGGGGAAAGTCGAGAGTGGGGACAGCGGTCTGTCCCTGCCACAGATGGGATTCACGGGTAGCGGTAGAGGCAACGACCGTAACCTGATGCCCGGCAGCCGCTACCTGCCGGGCCAGAGCGCCTGCATACCGCTCTCCTCCACCCGGAAAGGGTGGGAATGCTGGGGTTGTCAGTAAAATATGCACCTGTTTTATCAAATGTACTTATTAAAAAACGCAGGGATGCAGAGGTTTCTCTCTGCATCCCTGCGTTCATATTTTGTAACCGGGGTAGGGATCGATTAACGTACTATCAGCGGCAGGTAAACAGCGTGTATCTCTTCAACTACATACAACGACACCGGTATGGATAGAGGGCTGTTGGGGATAGCCTGCCCTTCATTGGTCGCTTCAATAATGATATGACCAAGGTGATACGTGCCGATGGCCAGACCGCTGGTATTAATTGTTACCAATACATCATCTTTATCATCAACATTGCCTTGATGGCCCGCCAAGGCAACGCGATCGGGCAGGTCAACAACATTCCAGGTGAAGGAGCCAGTACCAATGTTGTGAATGTTCAAGACCGTTTGAATGTTACCGGGATCGCCCCATTTGTGCCATAGGGCAATATTGCCGGGGGTTATATTGAGAATGGGCTGGCCCAGATGACCACTTCTTTCAGGATTACCTTTGAACATGGGCCAGTCGGCCTGGGCACCGGCAACATCTAAATC
>JAWOIM010000796.1:0-10195 GCA_046484685.1 Chloroflexota bacterium
AAAAAAATTACCGTAAACTGGCCCGCAAATACCATCCCGACGTCAATAAAGGGGATACAGAGGCTGAAAATCGCTTTAAGGAGATTAACGAAGCGTACGAAGTACTGTCTGACTCCGACAAGCGGCAGAAGTATGATCAGTTTGGCAGCCAGTGGCAGCAGTTTTCCCGTGCCGGGGGCCAGGCCCAAGACTTTGACTGGTCCCAATGGTCTTCGCAGCCGGGCAGCGGTGGGTACCGCAGCGTCAGTCCCGAAGAGTTTGAGCAGATGTTCGGTGGTCAGGGCGGTTTCTCTGACTTCTTTGAAACGCTGTTTGGCGGCGGGATGGGCGGTCGGCCCGGGCAGCCGGCTGGTTTTGGCCGGCAGCAGACCGTGACCCGGCGCGGTCGTGACCAGGAGCATACGGTCCAGATTACATTGGAAGAGGTTTTACACGGCACGACTCGCAGCCTGCAATGGGAAGACGGCCGTAAAATCGAAGCCAAAATTCCCAAAGGGGTCAAAAGCGGCTCCAAAATTCGTCTGAGTGGTCAGGGAGGCAGCGGCAGCGGTGGTGGGCCGGCCGGTGATCTCTACCTTGTTGTCAATACCTATGACCACCCCCTTTTTGTGCGGGACGACAGCGACCTGCGCGTAACCGTTACCGTTGACCTCTACACGGCTCTATTAGGCGGCAAAGCAGAGGTGCCCACGTTGGAAGGCGGCGTCAGCCTGACTATTCCGGCCGCAACAAACAACGGCCAAACGATTCGCCTGCGCGGACAAGGGCTGCCCCGTCTGCGCCAGCCGGACCAACGGGGCGATCTGTACGCCACCGTCGCCGTCCAACTGCCGCAAAATCTAACGGACGAGGAGAAGGAGTTGTTTGAGCAATTAAGAGCGATGCGAGAAAAGTCTGCTTCAAGACCCTAATACCCGTATTCGGTAATCCATAACGTGGCGCAGCCACAATCAAAAGAGTTAACGCAAAGAGGCAAAGGGAGCAAAGGAGCAAAGAAAAAACAAAGCTTTGCTTCTCTATTCTTTGCGTCTTTGCTTTCTTCGCGCCTTTGCGTCAAAAATTAACGCATATGGCGCAATCTGCTATTAATTATTGCTTTCCAAGAAGGGCTGGGCGCAGCGAAAACCCACATCCGGCTGATCGCGAAAATTAGAGGAGATGCCTGAACGCCGGTTGCTGCTGCGCAGGTCGGTGGGTGAACTGGCGTACCCTCCCCCGCGCAAGACACGAGGCGCAAAAAGGCTGGTCACCGGCCCCGTAGGATTGATGCCTGTACTGTCGGCATAATAGGAGGCATCATAGCTGTCGGCCACCCATTCCCAAACACTGCCGGCCATCCCGTATACGGTAAACGGGCTGGCCCCGGCAGGCAGGGCATCCACCGGCTGCAAGCTGTTGAAATTGCCGCCAAAAACAGCCAACTCTTCGGCCGGGGGATCGTCGCCCCAGGGGTATAAACGGCCGTCTTCTCCCCGTGCCGCTAACTCCCATTCCGCTTCAGTAGGCAGCCTGGCCCCCACCCAGGCGCAATACTCCCTGGCCCCATACCAATTAACGCTGTTAACCGGATAATTTTCATACCCGGCCTGGGGGATATAGCCGTCAGCCGTATCGAGCATATGGCTGTTGACCGTTTCAAAGCGGGTAGAGAGACAGGTGAAGCCGCTGCAGGCATTGACGTACGTGCCCAATTCGGTGAGAAAGCGGGCATATTGATCCACAGTCACTTCAAATTGGTCTATATAGAAAGCATCCAGAGCCACTTCGTGCAGCGGCCGTTCATCATCGGTCGCCTCCGGGTCGTCGTCGGCTGCCCCCATCATAAACGTTGTCGCCGGAATCAAAACCATGGCTGCTCCGTCTGCTTCTCGCGTCATGATAATTAGAGGCGTAGCTGTGGGCACAGGCGTACCTGTGGGCACAGGCGTGATCGTAGGCGTATGAGTAGTGGTAGGCGTGGCCGGTGGGCTGGTGGGCTGCAAGACGGCCGCTAACAGGGTAGGTGTAGGGGTGGGTGTACCGGTTGGCGACGGCGTCATGGTCACGGTTGGTGTCGCTGTTGGTTCGGCCGTACTGGTGGCCGTTGGCGTGTGGGGCAAAGGTGGGGTAGGGCTGGCGGTTGGCGTCGGCGAAGCGGGCATCACGGCCGCTAAGAGGTATTCCATAGCGGGCGTTTGAGTACGGCTCTGGCCGAAAACAAAATAACCGCCGGTCAGCAGCAGGGCCAAAAGCAAAAGAATACCCAACAAGCGGCGCCACGGCCGCTGCCGGGAGGGTTTCTCTAGCGGCTGGGGCGGCGGCAGGCTGTGCAGGGAGGAATTGGCGGCGGCCACGGCTGCCGGAATAGGCGGCAGCGGGCGCATCTGGGCAGATGGGGGCGCTTTTGTTTCCTCAGCCGGCAACATGACCGGAGCCGGCGTGAGAGGCGACGTGTTGGCAGCGTCCGGCTGCTGCCTCAAGGCCTGGTTGAGGGCTTCAACCAGGGCCAGACCATTGGCATATCGTTTATCCGGCTCTTTGGCCATGGCCCGCAAAATAACTGTCTCCAACTCGGGGTTGATAGAGGGTCGCAGGTCGCGGGGCGGCGGCGGTGGTTCGCTCATATGCAGCATGGCAATATTGAGCGGATCGGGGGCGTCAAAGGGCAGACGGCCGGTAAAAATCTCGTACAAAATGACGCCCACGGCATACAAATCGCTCTGTGGCCCGGCGCTGGCCGACGACATGGCCTGCTCCGGGGCAATATAATGGGGCGAACCAAATATCTCTCCCCGCGTCACCCGGCTGTTCAGAAGGGCCAGACCAAAATCGGTTAAAAAAGCGTGTCCCGTTTTCTCTTCCAGCAGCACATTAGACGGCTTCACATCCCGGTGAATAACCCCTTGCTCATGGGCATAGTTCAGCGCCCGGCAAATTTGCCCGATGAGTCGCGCCACCTCCGCCGGCGGCATAAATTCGCCCTGCTGCCGGTAAGCGGCCAACCGCTCATGCAAGTTAACGCCCTCAATATATTGCATGGCCATATAAAGAACACCGGCCGCTTCGCCATACCGGTAAAGGCGCACAATGTGGGGATTTTCCAGCCGGGCAATGGCCTGCGCTTCCCGCTCAAAACGGAGATGATAATCCACATCCATCTGATGGGCAGCATGGATCACTTTGATGGCCACGCTGCGGTCAAGGCGCACGTCATACCCGCGGTAGATGCTGGCCATGCCCCCCTCCCTCAGTAATTCCTCCAGCCGGTACTCGTCAAACTGTTGGTTTAGCAAGTTGGTGTGAGCGCCGCCGCGCAGGGCATGGCCGCGCAGAGCATGGGCTAGAGCCGTTATCAATTCGGCCCCGCTCTGGTAACGGTCGGCCGGCTCTTTGCGTAACGCTTTCAGGAGTACCTGAGCCACCATATCGTTTAGGGCGGGATTGATCGTTTGCGGCGGCGGTGGTGGTTGCGTGACGTGCTGCAAAGCGGCGCTCGTCGGTGAGGGGTCGGCAAAGGGCAAGCGGCCGGTCAACATCTCATACAAGACCACCCCTAAGGCGTAAATATCTGATTGAGGGACAGTCTCTGTCGCCTGGCGCACTTGCTCCGGAGCCATGTAGTAGGGTGAGCCGGAAAGGTTGGCCGCGTCTGAGGCTGCCCCTTTTTGCCGGGCATACCCGGCCAGCCCAAAGTCAGTAAGGAGGATACGGCCGTCTTCGGCTATCAAAATATTAGCCGGCTTAACATCCTGGTGAATAACTCCTTGTTCGTGGGCATAATCTAGTGCGGCGGCCACAGCCCGTCCAATACGCAGAACTTCAGCCTGGGACATTAACTGCCCCGCCTGTTTTAACGCAGCCAACATCTGGTCTAAATCCTGGCCGTCAATATAGGCCATGGCAAAATAATAGAGGTCATTTTCTTCCCCGGCCTGGTAAACCTGAATGATATGCTCATGATGTAATCTGGCAATCGCTTTGGCTTCTTGCACAAACTGCTGGGCATAATCGGTGTACCGCCGGTCGCGGCTGTCGATCAACTTGATGGCAACGGGCCGCTCCAGCATAGTGTCCCAGGCATAATAGACCAGGGCCATCCCCCCCCGCCCTAACAAGCGCTCCAGGCGAAAATTAGCCAGTTGTAATCCAATCAACGAATCATCATTCATGACATCCTCTTGAAAGACGGTGAGAGCTGGCGCGGGTAATGCGGCCTAAATCATGGATGTGGCTGGTCAGGCCATATACATAGCTGTCTAAATAATCCTGAGCGATACGCTCGGCCAACGGCTGATAGCCCAGCGTCGCCAAAGCGGCTACATGTGGCCGAAAATCCCGCAGCGTAACCACCATCACCCCCTTGGCGTCGGTCAGGATACCCCAGGCCATCGTCTTCTTTTCGTTGTCGTCTTTAGACGTAATAAAGCGAGTCAGGCTACTGTCGGGCACAACCGCACCGACATTGGAAATAACTTCGCGCCCTTTGACAATGTCGTTCAACATATCAAACCGATCCGGAATTTTGTTGAGTAATTGTTGCAGCGGCCGGGGCATGTGGGCCAGAAGTTTAATTGTTCCCACGCTGGCGCTTTCGCCGGCCAGGGCAATCTCTTTGATTCGACTCAACAGGTCACCAAATCCGGCCAAAACACTGAGATAGGTGCGCTGCAATTCGTCAAATTCAGCATATCGTTTATCGTCTTGTTCGCAGGCATCCAGAGCCGCAATAGATTGCTCATGCAGGCTGAGTATATCTAATTGGGCCAGCGGTGTTTCAAAGGTAATAGGAAAAACACGGTCACGGGGTTGACGACCGCTCACATCAATGGGAATGACAACAGCCGGATTAACCGTAGATGGCGCCAGAGCGGCCAAAGCCATCTCTGCCGCCGGGCGAGTTTCATTGTCCTGACACAGGCTTTGCAGTTCAATCAGAAGGCCGGGATCGGGTTCATAGACGACAGCATGGAGGGCGCGGTAAAGAATGAGCAAATCATTCACGGTCAATTGCAGTAAATCGCTGCGCTGTTTGAACAAACGGCGCAGTTGCAAGATGGCCGACAGATCTACTTCCTTATTTTCCACGCTGGCTTCGTGAGCAACCGTCGCTGCGGCCTGAATACGCTGCCAATCAGTTTCGCTAAATTGTAAGGGAGGGGAAAACGGCCGTTTCTCTCCTGGCTGCGCCGGGGGCAAGGTGTTTAAATAGTTGGCCCAACTCAAGGCCTCATTGGTCATAATTTCGGCCAGGGCCGCCCCCCAGGCCCCATCAAAAAAAATGTGGGATTGGTCAAAAACAAACGTTTCACCGGTGTCAAACAGAGTGAGGGGATGATCTCCCACGCCTCGTTCTGCCTGTCTGATCAGAGATAAGGGCTGATCAGAGCGCCGGCGGTCGCAGTTCAACCAGATAGGGGCCAGACGCAGCAAGTCCAGCTCTTGTTGACATTGGCTGCTTAACGCAGGGCGCAGCCCGGCAATGGCTCGTCGTTTGACTGTTGCCAGCCGGTACAACTGGGCCGGCGGGAAGCTGGAGGGACGGGTTAAAAGCGCGGCAATCTGTGCCCGCACCGTGGCCAGGTTCGCCGGTTGGTCTGAATTGGGTTGGCAGGCAGGCAGCAGGTAATATTGTTCCCGGTAGATGAGGCCGACATGGGCCTGGGTCAGAGGGATGGGGACGCGAACCTCACCATACTCACCCGGTTCCAGGTAGGCCAGGATGCTCATCTGTTGTTGGTAAGGGGGCAGGTCATCGGTTACGGCCGTTTCTACCAGGGAGCGCCACTGATTTTGCAGATCATCCGGCAGTCGGGAGAGAGCCAGGGCTAAAAATTGATCGAATTTTTTGCGGCGGTAGGTGGGATAATTATCATGGGGTTCAACGTCTGCGCCGCGGGCATAGGGACGCACCGTTTCCCATTGTCTATACAGACGGGCAAAACTGGCGGCATCTGGCTGCGCCTGGGCGGCCTGGCGTAAAGCGTAGGTATAAACCCGTTCGCGCCACTCATTTTCCAGCAAAGCGTCATACTGGTGCAGGCAATAAATGGCCGTCATGGCCCAGGCTGCGATCCGGTCTACCAGAGGTAAGGTGATCTGGTTCTGGGTCAAGATAGCATCGAAGCCGGCCGTTTCATTGGCGTGACGGGCGGTATCGTCGCGCATGGCATAATCCACATAGAACTGCCAGACTCCTTCAGGGAAAGAGGCGTCCGGGTCTTTGCCCGCCAGTCTAAGCAGATTTTGATAGGCCCAAATAACGGCCGCCGGCCCGGCAAAAAAAGTGCTGTAGACTGCCTTGTCAACCAGCGCCTGCTCAATCCCTTTAAACAGCAAGTTGATGTCTCGTTTAACATTTTTGAGGGGCAGTTTGCGCTCCGGCAGGCGAATGAGGCCGTTGAGAATAACTGCGGGCACGTTTCCCGCCGGGGCCACTCTGGCGATCATATTTACAACAGCGTCTACTTCCGGCAAAGAGAGCGAAGATAGCTCTCGCACCTTTGGGGAATGGGCAATACTTTTTAATCTGTCGCCGGTTTTGACAGTGGCTTGAGTATATAAATTAGGAACATCCATTGTATCAACTGACGCTGCCTGGGCGGGCGCGTATATTTTCGTGTTTGGTAATTGCTGGGGCCATCTCTTAGCCCCGAAAGGCCGCTCATTGACCGTGCCCGTTATTATACCCAAAATCAGCATAAGGCGTACTGGCAGGGGGTAGGCAAAATACAGTTTTTCAGTTGTCACTGTCGCCGCGGTTTCTTAACCGCGCTCCTCACAGACTAAACATTCGTTAGGGAAAATTCTTTACAGATAGAGCAAATTTTGTAAATACGGATGGGAAGAACACTGATAAAGCTATTTTTATATCGGTGTTTGGCCTATCCGTGTTCACAACTTGTCAGTTTGAGGCGTAGCTTCGCTAGACGCTTATTAATTCTAACAGATTTCATGCACTCGTCTTATCTAATGTTGACACAAGTCAGGCAAAATATGATGAGTGCAACATATGCGAATTGCGAATATGCAAAACGGAAGAGTGAAGACCGAAGATGGAGGACGGAGGACCGAGAGCTATCCGTCGTCGGTCCTCCGTCATCGGTCAAATTGACTTAAAAGGAAATGAACAATGCGATTCGATAAATTTACGCAAAAGGGCCAGGAAGCGATCCTGGAAGCGCAAAGCCAGGCCCAAAAATATAACCATCCGGCCGTGGAGCCGGAACATTTATTCAAGGCTCTTCTGGAACAGGAGGGGGGCATTGTGCCCTCCCTGATCAGACGCATTGGGGCCGACTTGCAAATGGTGCAGCAGGCCAACGAGCAGGCCCTGGGCCGCATGCCCCGCGCTACCGGTAGTTCGGTTCAGGTGGGCATGGGACGGCCGTTAGCCGCCATCCTCGAAGAAGCCGAAGAGATCGCCGACAGCATGAAGGATGAGTATACCTCCACCGAACATATCCTGATGGCCATGGCCAATCCCAAAGGGGGCCGGATGCAGCAATTTTTGGCCCGGTTTGGCATTGACTACAACAGCGTTTTGCAGGCGTTGGCCAGCGTGCGCGGCTCGCAGCGGGTCACCAGCCAAAACCCGGAAGCACAATATGAAGCGTTGGCCAAATACGGCCGTGATCTCACTCAGGAAGCGCGTAAAGGCAAGCTGGACCCGGTCATCGGCCGCGACAGTGAAATCCGGCGCGTCATTCAGATTTTGAGCCGGCGCACTAAAAACAACCCGGTGCTCATCGGCGAACCGGGCGTGGGCAAAACGGCCGTGGCCGAAGGGTTAGCCCAGCGCATTGTCAACGGCGATGTGCCCCTGGGCCTTAAAGAAAAGCGCATTGTCGCCCTCGACCTGGGGGCACTGGTGGCCGGGGCCAAATACCGGGGCGAATTTGAAGAGCGGCTCAAGGCGGTCCTTAAAGAAATCCAGGCGGCCGCAGGCCAGATCATCCTCTTCATTGACGAGATGCACACCCTGGTTGGCGCGGGGGCGGCCGAAGGCTCCATGGATGCCAGCAACATGCTCAAGCCGATGCTGGCCCGGGGCGAACTGCACGCTATCGGGGCCACTACCCTGGACGAATTCCGCAAATATATCGAAAAAGATGCGGCCCTGGAACGTCGCTTCCAGCCCGTTTTTGTCAATGAGCCGAGTGTGGAAGATACCATCTCCATTTTGCGCGGCCTCAAAGAGCGCTACGAAGTCCATCACGGTGTGCGTATCACCGACGGGGCCACTATTGCCGCTGCCAGCCTCAGCCATCGCTACATCAGCGACCGCTTTTTACCCGACAAGGCCATCGACCTAATGGACGAAGCGGCCAGCCGCTTACGCATGGAAATTGACAGCAAGCCGGCCGAACTGGATATCGTGGATCGGGAAATGATGCAGCGCGAAATCGAGCGAGAGGCCCTCAAAAAAGAAAAGGACGCCGCCAGCAAGGAGCGGTTAGCCAAACTGGAAGAAGAGCTGGCCAATCTCAAAGAGCAAAGCACCCAACTGCATACCCGCTGGCAGTCGGAAAAAGAGGCCATCGAGCAGGTGCAGCAGATCAAGGAAGAGATGGACCAGGTGCGGCTGCAAATTGAGCAGGCGGAGCGGGCCGTGGACTTGCAGCGGGCAGCCGAACTGCGCTATACGCGGCTGCGCCAGTTAGAGACGGATTTGCAGCAGGCCGAACAGCAGTTGGTCGAGATGCAGGGCGAGGGGGCGCTACTCAAAGAGGAAGTAGACGCCGAAGACATCGCCCAAATTGTAGGCAAATGGACGGGTATTCCGGTCAACAAGCTGCTGGAAGGGGATATTGAGAAGCTGGTCTATATGGAGGACCGGCTGCACAAGCGCGTGATCGGTCAGGATGAGGCTATCCAGGCCGTGACGGCCGCGGTGCGCCGCAGCCGCTCCGGGCTGCAAGACCCCGACCGGCCTATCGGCTCCTTTATCTTCCTGGGGCCGACCGGCGTGGGTAAGACAGAGTTGGCACGGGCGCTGGCCGAATTCCTCTTTGACGATGAGGACAACATGGTCCGTATCGACATGAGCGAATATCAGGAACGGCACACGGTGGCCCGGCTGGTGGGCGCGCCGCCCGGCTATGTGGGTTATGATGAGGGGGGCCAATTAACGGAAGCGGTGCGTAGACGGCCGTATTCTGTCGTCCTCTTTGATGATATCGAAAAGGCCCACCCGGAGGTGTTCAACCTCTTCTTGCAGGTGCTGGATGACGGCCGTTTAACTGATGGGCAGGGGCGCACCGTCGACTTTCGCAACACGGTAGTGATTATGACCAGCAACATCGGCAGCCAGTACATTATGGACGTAGCCGATGAAGAAACGATGCGCCAACGGGTCATGGGCGCACTGCGCGACCACTTCCGGCCTGAATTCCTCAACCGGGTAGACGAAATCGTGCTCTTCCACCGGCTGGAAAAAGCCCATCTGCGCCAGATTGCCGAGATTCAACTGGAGCGCGTGGCCGAGCTGTTGGCCAACCGCAACATCACCATTGACCTGAGCCGGGAAGCGGCCGACCGCCTGATTGAGGAAGGCTATGATCCGGTCTATGGGGCACGGCCGCTCAAGCGGGTCTTGCAGCGGCGTATCGTGGACCCGCTGGCCCTGCAACTGATTCAAGGCCAGGTACGTGACGGGGACCATGTAACGGTTGCGTTAGGGGCTGACGGGGAATTGGTGTTTAATAATTAATGGGTGAATTGTTGAATTGCTGAATGGTTAATGGGGTTGTGGGGCAACCAACCATTAACCATTCAACAATTTATTTGTTCAACAATTAACTATTAATAAAGATGGTCGCCTATTTTCGCCCCGCATTGATAGTGCCAACTATCAGTACGGTTTAATGGCGAAAACAGGCGACCAATCCCAAGGGTAGTAGGAGGATACCCTATATATGCCCTATAGCCAACCAGTCACAGTTTTCTCTTAAATTTCTTACTCTCTTCAGCGATTTATCCAGTTAACAGTTAACCATTATTTCGGCTGCGGTTATAGAGAAAGGCGAAAATACCGCCACCAATAAGCAAAGGCACACCGCAAACGCCCATCCCCACCAGCAAAATAATTACCCATTCCCAACCGTGTATCATGAATTTACTCCCTAAAGTAAGCGTTCAGCAATTCGAAATATAGAGCGAGTCAAATTATACTTGGTGCATGAGACACGAACTAACCCTTGACGCATTTGTACAGCGC
>JAWOIM010000009.1:0-3987 GCA_046484685.1 Chloroflexota bacterium
TGCTGGAGGCGAGGCAACATGCCGCACTGCGTTATAAGGGTGGATGGAGGGGATGGTGGGGGACGTAGGGCGTAGTTCGTAGAGGTTTGCTGCTACGAACTACGCCCTACCTTCATCTATATACCAAAATAAGGCAGCGCAATATTAAGAACAATCAACAGCGTAAACATAAAGCCGGCCAACAGCAGGACGCGCTTTAAGTCGTTTATCACGTAGGCATATTCTTCGCGGAAATCTTCTTCTGAAGCTGCTTGCCGGGCACGCCGGCGGGATCGTCTGGACATGGGACTCCTTTTTGAATTACGAATTACGAATTATGAATTACGAATGGTGATGGGCATCTCCCCTCACCGATTACTTCTTACTTCTTACTTCTCACTTCTTACTTCTTACTGATTACTTCTCACTGATTACCGAACACTGCCCACCGTATCCGTTACCAGGTCGGCAAAAACAATGATGCGCTGGGTGTTGACCCGGTAAGGGTAACAGGAAATGAGTGTCGTGCTGGCATGTTCGGTCGGGGCCATTACCCAGACATCGGTCGGCTCCACCACGTCAATCTTACGAATGATGTAGGTGTAGCTGCGGACCTCAGTGGAGATAGTCACTTCATCACCCGGAGACAGTTTGTCTAAATGACGAAAAATCTCGCCAAAAATGTCGTTGTGGCCCGAAAGCACCATGTTGCCCGCCTGACCAGGTTGAGCCGTACCAATATGCTGGGCCACTCCTTTCTTTAGCTGCTCCCAACTATCTCCCTGGACAATCACGCTGTCTACGTCGATGGCCGGAATCTGGATGCGGCGCGCTTGTTCGGGACCCGGGGTAGGGATGGGTGGTGGCTCGTAGGCGTTGACGGCCGGCAGCAGGTGGGCGGGGATGTCACCCGCTTCGCCCGGTTCGGGAGAACGGCCGTCTACCGGTGGTTTATGACCCGATGGCAGCACGACGACGCCAATCACGGGGGTGGCCGTGGGCGTGGGCAAAGCCACGCTCTGGCTCTCCACGCGCTGGGCGGCGGCCAATTCCTGGTTAAGCTCCTGCGTCGTTTGCCACAAGCTGTAGACGGCCACCAACAGCCCGATAACGGCCACCACTTCAATGGCCAACAGCAGTTTGTTAAAGAGCCGGCGCCAGCGGAAGGGTTGGGCTGTGTCGGCCGGGTTGGCTGCCTCCACTGTCGCTTCCGTTTCTTCGGCCGGCGCATAGTGGCGCATGGCGCCCGTCGGCCTGGCCTGGGGCCGAGTTTGAGGCAGCGGGGGCGGCTCCGGCGGCGTCAGCCCGGCTATCTCCAGGACGCGCCCCTGTTCCCGCAGCCGCTGCAGGCGGGATTGGCGCGCCGTTCGTTTTTTATGGTAGAGTAGCTGCTGCAGCTCTTCAACCGATAGCTGCTCAGCGTCTTTAGCATCCATAGGTATAATAGTAGCAGGCTCACAGACAGTTGCCAATTATGAGGGCGGGGACTAAGGAAAAAGTAAAGAGTACGGTGTGAAAAGGAGCTAATTTTATGACTCGTTATATCTGGTTATTCAGTTTGTGGCTGGTAATGGGTTTGGCCTTAACAGCTTGTGATGATGGCACGGTTGATGTGGTTGAACCAGCGGTGACAGAAGTTGCCGTTACACGGGTGGTAACGGCCGAACCCAGCCCTACACCAGCCGACTGCACCCCGCTGCCCGACGATATGACGGCCGAGATTGTGCTGGCTACGGATACGGCCGTTTCCCTGGAACTAACCGGGTTGCAGCCGGGCGAAAGTCTCATTTTTCTGACTACAGGCCAGTCGGCGCGGGAATCGGCACGGTATGATTGGCGTCCGGCCAGAACAGTGGGGGAAGACGGCCGTTTTGCAGAAACAATTTCCTTGAATCAAGACCATCCCTCAATTACTGAATGGGAGATTAAAGTGCTTCACGCTCGTGGTGTGATCTGCTTTGAGGTGGGGAATGGGGAGTAGGGATTGGGGGTTGGGGAATATTTATTGGTCACTGACTACTGACTACTAACTACTGACTACTGACTACTGCTTACCGACAACCGCTCTACCCGCACCCGCCCATCCGGCCGGGCGTCGTGGGCGGATATGAGGAGGGTGGGAACACCGGAGAGTTTGTCGTAAATGCCGGTGACCGTCTCGTAGGAGCCAACGGCCGTTTCCGGCGGCAGGGTGATGGGATGCAGTTGCAGCAGCCAATCCCCCGCCTGCCAGCTCCAGGAAGGAGCATCCAGGCCGTCATGCTGAGCCACAATCTCCCCCGCTTCATCCAGCACATGGACAAAGAGGGCCACGTCGGTGGTATGGGCCGGGGGCACAAGGGGGCCAACCTGAGCAGGGTCAACCACGCGCCAGATGGTCAGCAGGTGGGCCACGCCACCGGGCGGCGTCTCGTCGGCCAGCCAGCGGGCGGCCATCAAGTCGACCGCACCGTTGAAGTCGGCCAGAGGCCTATCCGATGTGAGCCAGGCGTCGGGCAGGGGCTGCAAGGCATAATGGACAAAATAGGGGTCCAGGTCGTGGGGACGAAGATCGATGTGCTGCAGCGGCCGTAACAGCTCAGCAAACGCTTCAGGGGGCGGTGTCGAAGCGGGAATAAAGGCCTGGCCATTGCCGCCGGCGGGCAGCAAGAGCGCCTGGCGGGCATCCACCCAGCGGGTAGACGGTGCCCAGTCAGGAGCCAATACCAGGCTAATCGAGTAATCGTGGGCCGGGCCGGGGTAGACGGTAGAAATGAGCAGCGGGGTAGAAGCCGGGTCAACCCGCTCTTGGCCATAGCGAATAGTTTCAACCAGATTGACCTGGTAGGCACCGCGCACCGCGGCCGCTCGGCCCCAGCGGATAAAATAGTCGGCAGCCGACAAGAGGGCCACGCCCACCAGCCAGAGACAGGCCAGGGCAGTCAACGGCCGTTTCAGCCCCACCCCCCAACGCGTCACAAGCTGTTCGGCCAGCCCCATAAAGCCCAACGCGGGCAAAATAAAAATGGGGATCAGGGCGGCAATATTGCGCGTGGTGTTGGCCGTGGGGCCGGTGATAAGCGAGGGAATGATGCCCACGCCAAACCAGAGCAGCACAAAAAAGTAGGCCGGCTGCCGCCAGCGCCACAGGCAGAGGACGATACCGATCAGGAAAAAAACGGCCGTTACGCCATCAAACACCGGCCGGCCGGGAATATTATAGGCCAAAAACTGGTCGCCAAAGCCGGGCCAGCCAAAGGCCAGCAGCGCCTCGACCATATTTTGGGCCAGCGGCTGCCAGTTGCCCGCTTGTAGTTCGGCCAGCGGCCGGTCCAGCATAGAAACACGCGGCTGCACGTCAGGGTAAAGGCGCAGGTAGATAAAGAGGGGGGCAATGAGAACGGCCGTGGCCGCCAGGCCCAGGCCCACCGGTCGCCAGGCGGCTTTGAACCGGGCCGGCTGCTGCCAGGCCAGGTAGAGCAGAAAAGCGGGGAAGATGAGCCAGGCTACCCGTGCCGACAGATAGATATAGAAGGTAGCCGTCAGACTCAAGATGAATCCAGCCAGAACCAACCCTCTTCTGCCCTCTGCCTTCTCCCTTCTGCCTTTGTAGACCAGGAGCCAAAAGGTGTAGACGGCCGTGCCCAGAAAAAAGGGGAGCATGCCGGCACGAAGGGCTTCGCGGCTGCTGGCCAGGGGCCAGAAGGTAACGGCCAGCAGAGCGGCGGTGAGCAGGGCGGTGGGCCGGTCAAAAGCGCGGCGAGTCCAGACGGCGGCCACGCCAATGGCCGCCAGCCCAAACAGGACGTTGACCAGCCGCAGGGCAAACAGATTTTTCCCCAGCAGACCCATCATGGCCGCTACCGTATAGCTGTAGAGCGGTTCGCTGCCATAATTGTAGGGGAAGTAAAACTGCCACTGCCCGGCCAGTACCTCCAGCGCCTCGCGGCCGTGGTTGGCTTCGTCGTGGGTCAGACCGGGGGGAACGGCCGTTAAGCCATACAGCCGCAGCCCCAGCGCCAGGAGAAG
>JAWOIM010000100.1:0-4173 GCA_046484685.1 Chloroflexota bacterium
TGACCAGAGAGACCTCACGCATCACGGTTCACGTCAGACCCCATGATTGGTTAGAGCCAGCAAAGCTGTCTAACCCCAACAGCAATAACTAATATTAATCCCTAAAAGGGCGGCAACTTTTTTCCGTACGGCGAGTCCATCATGTTACCCCATTACTTTGTCCCGCAAGACATACCATACGCCTCTGCTTGTTCCCTTACCCGGTGCAGGCCAATAAAAATCACGGGCTGAGCGATTGTATAAACGAGCGGCCATTTCACCATGATGGCAGTAGCGGCGCTGTCGCTGGTCTCGCTCCGTGAGCGAGAGAGGCTCAGCCTGCCCATTGCCGTTCCCCGTCATCCCTATCGGTAACAGGTCTGCAATAGTCTGGTTGAGCCGTTTTTGACGGCCGTTTTTCTGCTGTCGGTGTGGTCCGTGGTAACTGTTGGGCAACTGCCAGGCCAGATATGTGACCCCGGCCCGGCCATGTTTGCCCCGATGGTCGGTAAAGTGAAACAGCGCCCGTCCTTTTTGCCACCCTATTTCCTGGGCTGACTGGGGATTAACCGGTTGTCCCAGGGCAAAATTAGCCGCTTTTTCTACGCCCGCCTTTGCTTCGTATAAACGTTGAGTGCGGGGAGGCACATGGCTTAAAGTGGCTACTGTTTCGCGGGCGATGGGGCCGGCTGCTTTCTCCTGACTGCCCCGGCCGCTGTGGAAGGTGGCATACAAATGGGCACGAAAAGTGCCGATGCCGGCTGTAAATTGGGACAAGGGCACCGCCACAGGACGCCCTTGCAGGCGGGTCACGCCCAGGGCAGCCGCTACCTTAGCCAGGCTGCGCAGCCAGATCCGGCCCTCTTGTCGCTGCCAAAACAGGCCCTCCCCCTGATTGAGCAGGTTGCGCAGATGACGCTCACCGCACAGCCGCAGGGCTGAGTTCCGTCGGGTGAAATGGCGACGCGCCTCTGTTTCTTTAATCCAGCCACAGCCCTCTTCATCCAAATGGCGTAACAAATACCAGAGGCGGGCGGCAGCGGCTTGTTCCCGGCGCAAAATGCCCAGCGCCACATCAGGATAAACACGCAAAGAAACGGCCGTGGGTGGCTGCTGCCCGTCTTTGCCTGTCTCAGCGGCACTCGTGTTTACAGCCGGCAGAGGGCCAGAAGCAGCAGGGGTCTCCTTGTTTTCGGACGGTAAAAATAGCTGACGGCGCAGAACGGCCGTTAGCGGGGCACTCTCCCAGCCCAAATGAGGAGGGAGGATGCTGTTAGAGATAGAGGGGAAGCTGGGTGTTGGTTCTGGTGCAGAGGAGTGATTGGCAGGTAAACGGCCGTGTTCATCATGCGCCAGCGGCAGCCCTAAAGCGGCTCGTTGGGCACGACTTTCTTCCCGCAAAGCCAGCAGCCGTTTTTGGGCCACCAGCAAAGCCGGGGAAGGGGGGGTAGAATGCGGCCGTTGCGGCAAGGCCTACTCACTTCCCAGGCAGAGCCAAACAGCAGGCAAAAGCGGCCGTCACAGTCGGCCAGATTCTCTTAAAACCTATTTGACAGCGACAATCGCCTGTGCTATTCTCTTACCTAGCTAGTAGGCTACCAGGAGGTATAAAAACCCCCTCCCCAGTAAAGGGGCTTGTGTAAATGGTGTTGGCGGCACCACTACTGCAAAAATGGTAGCTTACGGCGGATACATGAGGCCAGGCGTGCAAACGTCTGGCCTTTTCTTTTTTCTGTGCCTGTTTGTAATAGACGTGGCGAACGTCTGTTGCATATACATAAGACACAATTGGCGACAGTCTATCAAAAGAAGACCGTTGTGTCAAACAATCTATAGCATATAGATTATAAAAACAAGCTCTTTATTGGCCAATTTAGCCTCAAATAACCAATTTAGTACCCGTAAATGCTTGACAATAATCGTTTACTTCTATAGCATTTGGGCATGAACAATGTGCAGCTAGATCTTGAACTGGATCAATACGCGCCTGATTGGGAGCGGTTGGGCCTTGTTGTGCCGCCGTTTACCATTGAAGCCGATCCGCGTTTTATGTATTTGTCCACCGAAACACGCCGGGCTTTGTCTAAAGTAAGTTATATGGTAGAGGCGGGGCAGGGGGCTTCGGTCATTGTGGGCGAAGTAGGCACGGGTAAAACCACCCTGGCTTCCTGGTTCCACAGTCGCTATCATCGTCGCCCTGATTTTCTGGCGGCCAAGGTAGATGAACCACCGCAGAAGAGCGGGCTGCTGCTGCTGCGCCGCATTGCGGCCGAATTTGGCCTGCGTACCCGTCGGGCCACCGAAGACCAGCTTAATGAATTTCGCGCCTTCCTGGTAAAACAAAGCGAGAGTGGGGTATTGCCTCTGGTTATTATCGATGAGGCCCATGAACTGAGTCCAGACCAGTTTATGGAGCTGCGCCGGCTGCTCAATTTTCGTGACCCGCGTGGGGGAAAAGCCTACCAGCTAATTTTGCTCGGCCGGCCTGAGTTGGATATTAACCTGCGCGATGTGCCCGACTTTAATGACCGCGTGGCCACTCGCTCTTCATTAGATCCGTTAACACCCGACGACACCAAATCCCTTATTGAATACAGGCTGCTGGCGGCCGGCCGTGATGGCAAGCAGGAACCCCTCTTTACCGACGACGCTATTCTTCCTATTTGGCGGGAGTCAAAAGGGTATCCACGCAGCATATGTATGCTTTGTTTACACCTCTGTCTGGAAATGCTGGCCGTTGGCGTAGGCACCAATAAGATAGATGCTCACTTTGTGGGCAAGTTTTTGCAAAAGCATCACAGCTACCGGCAGGCTGTGGGCGATGACATCGGCGATGACATCGGTGATGGTATTGGCGATGGGCAGTAGTTACTATGACCAATAAAAAGAAAAAGCACAAGGCCAGTACGTTGGCCGCATTATTAGAAGAAAAGCCGCGGCGGGGGCGACCACGACACGCCGTCAGTCGCCAAAATGTTTATGTGGCCCTGTCGCCTGCCCAGAAAACGCAAATGGATCAGCTTGCGGATCGCTTGCCTCCCAGTCTGAGCCGGGCTGATTTGGCCGACCTGGCCGTTACCACGCTGACCGTGCGCCTGGAAGCGCTGCGGCGGGCTGTGGCGGATCGCAACCGTGAAATTCCAGAAGGCGTAACCGATTTTGAGTCACTTTATCTGCTGTGGGATTTACCGCTGCCTGAAGAAGAAAAAAGCAAATGGACATCTATCCGCGTATCGCCGCAGCAGGCTATTGAACTCGGCCGTGTACACGGCACGCTCCACGCTATTTTTGGAGCCAATCGCAGCCAGACATTTAGCCTGGCCCTTGCTTTACTCAGCCAGTTTCTGCATACAAAATCTTTGCCTAAGCAAGTGACCCTGGACCAGGCACGCCAGAAAATCAGCCAGGTTTATTTGTGAGCTACTCATAAATAAAGCGGCATGATTTTTCGCGTAGTCATCGTGTCTCTCTAAAGGTACTCCTGAAAAACGAGCGCATTAGCACTATCGACGTCTATTTTTTCAGTAAACGGCCGAATTCGCTGTAAGTAGATAATCCATCTGTGATATACGAAGTAGAAGGCTGCTGACGCTTAATTAATAGCACTATATGGGTCAATGGCTTTTCCTATAGAGTATAGATGCCATAAAATCTGCAATTTGTTAGATTTATATCAGAAACGGCCGAACTATATGGACAAAACGGGTCGCATTTTATAAACTACCGGCTGTTACCGTGTCGCCACCAAGAAATAGGTGGAACATCATACAAACTAAAGAGACACAGTCCCGTCAACGACCAACGCGCACATGCAATCATACGATATGTTAGATTTATGTCAGAAACATCTAAGCTATGTTGACAAAACGGGGCGCATCTTATAAACTACCAATCGTTACAGTGTCACCACCAATAAATCAGGTGGAACACCAATAAAACTGAAAACACAAAGTCCCGTCAACGACGCACGCTCATCAAAAGAGGGTCGTCTTTTTTTGTCTCAAAAATTGGTATTGACATATTTTGAGAAACGGGTATTATTGATAACTCTGTGTAATCAACAGTAACTTACTTTAACAATTGAAAAGTGACAGAAACAAGCGGAACCCAACCAATGACCTTGAAAGAGGGAGTTGGCCCAATGAAAAATTGGGCAATTACTTTGAAAGAAGAAATTGAAAAACAAACGTGGAC
>JAWOIM010000165.1:0-8296 GCA_046484685.1 Chloroflexota bacterium
GCCCATGATTATGACGCTTATGCAGTGCCCTCTTTTTGTCTGGTGGACGCTAATCAGAAGATACGTGCCGCTGGCCGCCTGGATGCCCGTCACTGGCAAGAGCAACTGGCGTTGATGTGGTCGTGAACGAATTTTATAGATCATTATATCCATTCATTCCTTAGCATTCATCTGACCGGGACTCAATGGATAATCGTTATTGGGATAAGGTGAGAACAAGACAACCTGCTTGTCTCACAAAGGAGGTGGCGATATAGATTTGGAGAATGATCTGTAGAAACTTTTGTTTGAGAACAGTTGTTTACATTTAGATGGGAGCAAGGCACGTCTTTCTCTCACGGGATAAAGGAGTTCAGCTCATGTTAAAGTTACGTTCAATGATGGAAGATGTGGCAGAAAGGTTCTTCGGCCGGTTTCTACCTCAGACAGAAGCCCAGGCCGGTTGCTGGATGTGGGAATACCAACATATACCGGACAGTTATTGTTGTGAAGGGAGATATTCGACTAAAGTGATAAAACGATGGATCGATCCTTGTGGAGGATGGTACTTCAACCAGTGGCAGTATAGTCACCATATATGCAACAGGAGTCATTGCATTATTACCTAAACTTTTGCAACCATATGACTTCCCAGAACCGATGCGCTGTCACCGCTTTACTTTATACACTGCTGCTGGCCAAACGTTCCGGCCATTAGACTGAGGAACGCCTAAAGAGCATCTCTTGAAAGCGGCCGGCAGCCGGCGTGGCCTGTCTTTGCCTCCGTTTACAGTTCAAAATATAAATGAGGGAACCATCACCCTGGATAACTTCAAAGGCACGGACATGGTCTTTTTCTTTCTCTCGCCCCGTTGTAGACCGTGCTTAGAGAAGATACTAGCCTTGAGCGACTACTACCGTCAGGGAATGGCCAACGGCGTAGAGTTGGAACGAAGTCTGGAAACTATTGTTCGGTAACGGTTAGTTCATTTTCGGATCGGGGCAAGATGTTGTCTCGCCCCCATGAGATAAGGAGTTAGATCATGTTAAAATTACGTTTAATGATGGAAGATGTGGCAGAAAAGTTCTTCGGCCGGTTTTTACCTCAGACAGAAGCCCAGGCCAATTGTTGGATGTGGGAATACCGACATACACTTACTGGTCATTGTTGTAGTAACAACCGAATTGCGCGTAAAGAAGAAAAACGTTGGGTTAATCCTTGTGGAGGATGGTACAACGAATGGCAGTATGTAGGACATTTTTGCGACCAAGGGAAATGCCCTATTTATGCCTAGACTTTTGTAACCATATGGCTTCTCAGAAACAATGCGTTGTCACCGCTTTACTTTATGCTGCTGCTGGCCAAACGGTTCCGGGAATTAGACCGAGGCTCGCCCAAAGAGCATCTCTTGAAAGCGGCTGTCAGCCGGCGTGGATGGCCTCCGTTTACGGCTCAAAATATAAATGACGAAACCGTCATCCTGGACAACTTCAAAGGCACGGACGTGGCCTTTCTCTTTCTCTCGCCCAGTTGCAAACCGTGTGTGAAGAAGATACCGGTCTTGAACGACTACTACCACCAGGGAACGGCCAACGGCATGGAGATGGTTATCGTCAACGTGGACTCTCACATTTCACTGGAGACATTTGCCCAACAACATGAAGTACAGTTGCCCATTCTCTGGGCGCCGCAAATAAGCAACCCCTTTGGCCATGATTATGACGCTTATTCGGTGTCATCTTTATGCCTGGTAGATGCTAACCAAAAGATACGTGTCTCCGGTTCTCTGGACTCGCGCGACTGGCAAGACCAACTGGCGCTAATGTGGTCGTGAACGATTTTTATGGTCATTATATCTATTTCATTCTTTTGTATTCATCTGACCGCGGCTCGATGAATGATGATTATCGGGGTAAGGTGGGAACAAGGCAATGCGCTTGTCTCACAAAGGAGGAGGCGATATAGATTGGAACAAACGAGGGAAATTTTTGTTTGGTAACAGTTGTTTACATTTGAATGGGAGCAAAGCAATGCACTTCTCCCACGAAATATAGGAGTTAGATCATGTCAAAGTTACGTTCGATGATGGAAGATGTGGCGGAAAGGTTGTTCGGGCGGTGTTTACCTCAAATAGAAGCCCAGGCCAATTGCTGGATGTGGGAATACAAACATACACGTGCTCCTAATTGTTGTGGTGAGCCTGATTACAGAAGACATTTGAATCGTGTAGACAAACGATGGATTAATCCTTGTGGAGGATGGTACAATGATTGGCAATTCAGTCACTATGAATGCACCAATCCCATGTTTTGCTCTAATTAAACTTATGTAACCATATGGCTTCTCAGAAACGATGCCATGTAATAGTTTTTGTTGGGAATCCCACTCATCAATGCTGTTTCTGGGAAGCTTGCCGCTTCGATGACTTACGCTACAAATTAAAAAGCAAGAGGCAGTCTAATGATCTTTTTGAGGGCTTGGTTGCTTACCCTAACCTGGACAAGCCAGAACCAAAAAGGATTCCTCAGAAATAACAACTTGTTTCTACTTTGGGGAACGATTGCTCGCTATCATCGGTCATTGTTTAAGATACTAATGGTCTTCTTTGCTGGCATCGCCCTCTTTGCTGGTCTGAGGTTGATCATACGCAGGATCTTATGTGTGGTTACGGTAATAGGTGATAGCATGCTGCCCCATCTGCATTCTGGCCAACGTGTCGTTTTAGCTCGTCGCCCATATGCCAAAATTAAGAAAGGGAAAATCGTCGTCGTTGTCCCCCCTCATCTAACCCTTCATTCCTGGCAAGATTCTACCGCGTTGCTTTTTAGTAATCGCGCATTTATCAAACGGGTCACGGCGCTCAGTGGCCAAGAACAGATTGTTGCTATAGATGAGTATATACCGGAGAGGCATGCAACATTTGATGGCTTCGATCAAAAACGACTTGCACCGCAGCAGTTAGCTAATGGCCATTACAAATGGCATGTACCGCCAGGCCATTGTTTTGTCATGAGTGATAACCGTAAAAGCCAATCTGATTCTCGATATTGGGGACCAGTCCCACTCAAATCTGTTTTAGGCGTTGTGATTATGGAATTGCCACCATAAGTATGAGGAAATATGATGAAAAAAGGTGTGATTTTACTGATGCTCTTGTTATTGGCAGCCTGCAGCCGCGGCAAGGTAGCGGATACAGCCATCCCCAATCCTACCGACACCATTACCTTGCGCATCATTGCCCAGGAATGGGAATCGCGTAGCTATCAGGATCTCATTGAGACCTTTGAAGCCGAAAATCCGGGTATTGAAGTCAAAATCGTCTCTTATGAAGAAACTCTGGGGCTGGGTTCAGCCGGCCAGGGCCAGTGGCCAGACAATGCTGCTGAGCGTCTCGTGTCGGCCGCCGACGTCATTTCGAGCGATGCCTTCGACACTAACAACTTCGCTTCGGGGCTGTTACTAGATTTACAGCCGCTCATTGCGAATGATACTGCCTTTGACGAGGCTGATTTCTATCCCAACGCCCTGGACTATTTCAAGTCTGACGGAGGCATATGGGGGCTGCCCAGCAGCCTGCGCTTCGAGCTGATTTTTTACAACAAAGACGCTTTTGACGCCGCCGGCCATGCTTATCCGCAGGCCGGCTGGTCGTGGGACGATTTATTAGCGGCAGCTCAAGCGACAACCTTGCGCGAAAACGAGGAAGTTGCCCAGTGGGGATTGGTCCATTCGACACGTAATCCACATCTTTTTGTACGCCCGCGCACCGGCCCCCTGATTGATACCACGACCAATCCCCCCACGGTCCAATATGACCGGCCAGAAGTTGCCAGCGCGCTGCAATGGTATGCGGACCTCTTCTTGCTGCATGAAGTGGCACCAAATTTAGAAGAGCCGGAACCGGACGAAAATGGCTTCATTTTCCCGCTGGAATACGAATTGATCGCGGCCGGCAAGGCGGCACTGTGGTCGGAATATTCCGGCGCATGGCCGTGGCGCAGCCAGGAGATGAATGTGGGCATTGTGCCTTTTCCGGTTGATGCGCCCGATGATGAAACGACACTGGTGACTGTTAATGGCTTTGTTCTCAGTGCCGGCACGCGCCACCCTGAGGCGGCCTGGCGCTGGCTTAAATTTCTCGGCCAACAACCATCTGTCAGTTTTGGCCGAGATACGGCCGTGCCCGCCAGGCGCTCGGTGGCCGAAGCAGCCGGTTTCTGGGACAGGGTTGATCCCGAATTGGGTGATGCTCTGCACTACGCGCTGGACCATGCCTACTTCTCACGCTCTGGAATCCAGTCTAGCGCTTTCTATGAAGCGGTCAACGCCGTTTTCAGAGAGAACCGGCCGGTTGCCGCTGCCCTGGCAGATGCCCAGGCTCAGGCCGAAATAGACATTGCCAATTTTGTCGCCGCACAGGAAAAAGCGGAAGCTGTCGACATTGTTATCAATGAGCTAGAGGATACGGCCGTACCTGAAGGGGCGGTATCGATTGTATTCACGACAATGGGTGGCGCTGATGGCCTGACGCCCTATCGCAACCTGGCCAGGACGTTTCATGAACAAAATCCTGACGTGGTGATCGAGTTGAAAACGCCAAACTTCAGCGGCGGTCCCATCCACTTGCACAACCTGGCAGCGAACTCGGACTGCCTGCTGTGGTATAGTGGCGACGTCCGTGAGGAGGATCGAGCCACTGTCCTTAACCTGGAACCATTCCTGGACGCCGATCCGGAACTGGGCAAAGAGGACTTTTACCCCCAGGCGATTGATGCCTTCAGTTACCAAAACCAGCTTTGGGGACTGCCGGGAGGGATAAACGTCTTGCTCATTATGTACAACAAGGCGCTTTTTGACCAGGCGGGCATCCCTTATCCGCAGGACGACTGGACGATGGATGAGTTTTTGGCAGCGGCTATGGCCCTGACCGTTGGCGATGATCCTGAAACCAGGCAGTATGGTTACGTGCCCCAAGAGTTTGAACTGGATGATTTAACCGCTTTCCTGGAGCGGTTGGGGGCGCAGTTCCTTGACGATAGGGTAGTCCCCCCTCAACTAACCTTTACCCATCCGGACACAATCGAAGCGATGCGCTGGTTTACTGCCCTGACTACTGAGTTCGGTGTGAAACCCACGTTTATAACGAACATAGGCACAATGAGCGCCAATACGGGACGGGAGCGGAAGGCCTTGATCGAAAACGGCCGTGCCGCCATGTGGAGTTATCAGGGTCGCCAATCATATCCCGAAATCAACCTTGACGGCTTAGACGTGGGTGTCGTCCCCTTGCCGGTCGGGCCGGATGGAACCGCTACAATGACCGGCACCATCACCGGCTACTTTATCTCGGCCGGCACGGAACACAAGCAGGCGTGTTGGGAATGGATCACGTTCCTCGGCCAGCAGTCCTATCTGGCCAGCGATGGCAATAGGCTGCCCGCCCGGCGCAGCATAGCCGAATCAGCAATATATGCACAGACAGTGGGGGCGGAACTGGCCGCGGCGAATCGGGCTGCTGTCGTCGGTCAAACCGGCCTCTCCCCTAACACACACCTGACCACCAATGCCCGTTGGCTGGCGAACGGGGCTTTGTGGTGGCGTTCTTACGCCTATGATCAAATCCTGTCGAACGGCGTCCCCGTCGAAGAAACGTTGGCGGCGGTGCAGGCAAAGGCCACTGCCTATCGAGACTGCGTTATTGCCAGGGACGCCTTGGAAAGCCCGGACGGACAGCATGCCTGCCTGCGTGAAGTCGATGATACCGTGCCCGACTTCATTATTGGGGAAGGGAGAGAAGAATAAGGGGGTGTGCTGTTAGATACTTCCCTTCCTACCAAAGAATTCTATGAACAACAAGCTGATACAAACAAAACGAAGCTGGCAAACCTTTTTACGCGATGCCGCTAAAATGCTACGGTTAGCGTGGGAAGCCAAACGCAGCCTTTCGGTCATTGCCATTCTCTTGTCCGTCATCCAATCTCTGCTGCCGGTAGCCGCAGCCTGGCTGTTCAAACTGCTGTTAGACGCGGTCGTCGTTTATTTTGAAACATCTGCCGTTCAGTTCTTCCGATACGCTGTCCTCTTAGCCGCCGGTTATGTAATCATTACTTCGCTGCAAAAGCTCGTGGGGCAGTTGGAGCAATACGTCAAAGGGGAACTGCAGCGGGCCATCGGCCTGCTGGTACAAGGCAACGTCTACCGCCAGTCTCTCTCTTTCCAGGGCGTTGCCTACCTGGAAAACCCCCAATACCACGACCTGCAAACGGTCAGCAGCCAAAGTGTGCAAGGCGCCCCTTTCATGATCGTCGATACCTTGAGCGCTCTCGTCCGTGCCTTCTCGCTGCTGGTTTCGTTTTTGGGCCTGCTGCTTTGGCTCAGCCCTCTATTAACTGTATTAGTGCTGCTCTCAGCCATCCCCCACCTGCTCATCCACCTCAAATTCGGCCGGGACCGCTTCAAACTCAGTTTTGACCTCAGCCCGCTGCAGCGCGAATCCTCTTACCTTAGCTCTCTGCTGACCGGCCTGACGGCGGCCAAAGAGCTGCGTCTCTTTGGGCTGCAATCTTACTTGTTCGATAAATGGCAGCGCACTGCCGCAGAGAACAATGAAGCGGAGCGGCAGTTGCAATATAAAGAGATGAGCTGGCAATTGTTGTTGGAACTACTAGCCTTTTTGACCCTGGCCCTAGCCTACTTCTTTATCTTCCTGGGCATCTTCAACCGGCAAATGAGCATAGGAGACATTGCCCTTTACAGCAGCGCCCTTGTCGGGGTGCAAATCGGCATTGTCACCCTAATGCAGGCAATTGGCCGGATGTCGGAGGTCCACCTATTTTTCACCCAGTATGAGTACCTGCAAACTCTGCCCCAACCGATCCACATCAGTCCCAGGCCTCAGCCGGTGCCGCCTCTGCGTCAGAGCATCGAATTTCGAGATGTCTGGTTCCGCTACAGTGACGATGCTCCCTGGGTATTGCAAGGCATTTCTTTCACCATACCGGCCCACCAATGCCTGGCCCTGGTGGGAGCCAACGGGGCCGGCAAGTCAACCCTGGTCAAGCTCATCACCCGCCTCTACGACCCTACCGAGGGCCAGATTTTGTGGGATGGGATTGACATCCGGGAATTCGACGTAGCCGGGTATCGCCGCCGCCTCTCTACCGTATTCCAGGATTTTGTGCGTTACCAACTGCCCGTCTGGGAGAATATCGGCCTGGGCGACGTGCCGCACATTGAGCGACGGGAGCAGATCATGGCTGCCGCCCAGCAGGCGGATATTGCCGCCCGTATTGACGCCCTGCCCAACGGCTATGAAACACAGCTCAGCCGCTGGCTGGCTCGCGGCGAAACAGGAACCGATTTGTCCGGCGGTGAGTGGCAAAAGATAGCCATTGCCCGCGCCTTCATGCGGGAAGCAGACCTGATTCTGCTCGACGAACCGACGGCCGCCCTGGATTCAGAGACGGAGTCGCGCCTGGTGCAACTGCTTACCCGGTTGAAAACAGGCCGCACCAGCCTGCTCATCTCCCATCGTTTTAGCACCGTGAAGCTGGCCGATAGGATTGTGGTGATGGAAGATGGTCAGGTGAGTGAATGTGGTCGTCACGCCGAATTGATGGCCGCCGAAAAGCTCTACTACCGCATGTACACCGCCCAGGCAGACCTGTTTTACCGGCAGGACACGGTCCAAATGCCTGTTTCCAGTTACCCCCTAGTTGGTTAAAATGGCCTATGTTTGAACCTGTCATGAATGTACTCTAATCAATTTTCACCAATTTTTGTAATGGTCTCAAGTTCCTTGAACAACATTTCACCGCAAAGGACGCAGAGGGCGCAAAGTTTTTCTCTTTCATTCTTTGCGTTCTTCGCGCTCTTTGCGGTTCAACAATTGTTGACCATTACAATTTTCACCAAATCCCCTAACTTTACGGCCGTGGCGCGTCTAATATATAAAGGCAGAAAGAAAAAGTAAGAAGTAAGAGGTAAAAAGTATGATAAACTAACCGGAAAAATCCCTGCTGCTTTCTTACTACCCACTTTTCACTTTCTACTTTTCACTTTCCACTTTCTACTAAACACCGGATACGGATAACCGATTACCGAACACCGATAACTAAAAATGCACACCCTCTACACCCTCCTCTCCCTCTTCCCTGTAGCCGCGCGGCGGTTGTGGAACCACCGGCTGTTGATGGGCTGCCTGCTGGCCGGGCTGCTGGCGGCGGTCAGCCTGCTGGCCAGCATCCCCCTCTACGCCGACGCCGTGCAGAATCGGCTGCTGCAAGGGGAACTGACCGAAGCCGGCACCCACCGCCC
>JAWOIM010000222.1:0-4441 GCA_046484685.1 Chloroflexota bacterium
GATCAGTTGGGGTTCGATTGGGACCTGGCCAGAAGGGAAGCCGGTAGAAACGGCCGCTACCGGAATACCCGACCCATGCAGCGCGGCCACGGCGTCACGCACCCGGTTGGGGTAGACACAAACAGCCCCCACCGTCAGGGTATGGTCACCCATGCCCAGGTCGTCTAAAATATCCTGGCGCAGCGGGCGGCGGGCTTTGGCACAGAGACGGCGTACACGACCGGGGGTATCGTCCCCAGACAACGTGGTCAGGTCGATCATGGTGATGGCCCGCAGCAGCCAGGCGGCCTGGTGGGCTTTTTTGATTGAGCGGCGGCCGGGCAGGCTGGCCGTGCGGCGCGTCACCGCACTTTTATTGACACGGCCGTTTAGCACCCAGCCCAGATCGAGCGGCTGGCCGGGATTACGTGCAGGTAGGGTAGATTGACTCATTAAAGACTCCAAATAATGCGTATTGCGTAGTCCGTATTACGTAAGAGGGTTACGCACTACGAAATACGAAATACGGAATACGTTCCATCTATAATAACACAGCCGCGCCAATGCCCGTGATCAAAATGAGGAAGAAACCGGGTAAGAAGGCGCGGCGCAAAACGGCCGTTCCCGCCGCCAACACAATGATACCTTTAACGGCCGTATTCGACACGGCCGCCAAAACAATGGTGCGCGAGGCCACGTCCATGGTCACATTTCCTGTTCGGCTCAGTTCGGCCATTGACAAGGTGATGGCATTCAGGTCCGCCATGCCCGCGATCAGACCCGATAAATACAGCCCCGTATCGCCAAACCACTGCTGCGCTCCGTTTGAAGCCAGCAGGACTACCCCATACAGCAGACCAAACATGATAGCCGGCCCCAGGTCAAAAGGATTAGAGATCTCGATATCCTCCTGATCATCACCGCTGGGAGCCAGGTAGAGGTACAACCCATACAACAAGCCTGTGCCCCCCATCACAACCATTGGTAGCCACAGCACACGCAGCAGCGGCGCATAAACCACCGCCACCTGCACCAAAATGCGGGCAAACATCACCGTCCAGGCCAGGGTGATGGCCAGGGCAAACGGCTTGGCCAGATGGCCCGGACTGCGCTGGCTGCGTTGGGCAAAACTGAGCGTGGCCGCCGTACTGGAGGCCAGGCCACCCAATATCCCTGTCAAACTCAGGCCCCGTTCCGAACCAACCAGCTTCATCAAAATATAGCCAAAGAAGCTGATGCCCGAAATCAGGACCACCATCCACCAGATATTTTGTGGGTTTAGGACATTGAACGGGGGCGGGCCATAGGTCTCATTGGGCAAAACAGGCAGAATGATAGCGGTGATCGCCGCAAATTTGAGCGTGGCCAGAATATCTTCACGGCTGATGCTGGCTGCCAGGCCGTGCAGCTCCAGTTTGAATGAGAGCAAGCCGGTTGTGACAACGCCCAGTGCCACGGCCAGGGTTAGTTCATCCCAATAAGCCAGCATCCCGGCCATGACTACCACAATGGCCGCTATCTCGGTCGTCATGCCCACGTCTCCATCTTCTCGTGCCCGCAAAAAATAGGCCGTACAAAAGAAGGCGGTCAGGGCCAAAATGAGGCTGACAAAAGGCCAGGGGGAATCAAAATGTTCGCTAATCATGGCTGCGCCCGCACCGGACAGCCCCAACAGGGCAAACGTCCGTACGCCAGCTACCATCGGCAGTTGACTATCGGTATCTTCGTGGTCAATATAGGCATACTGACGCTGAATGCCGACCAGCATCCCAATCAGTAAAGCTGTACCAAAGCGGAGAAATAAGGTGTTTTCTTCCATGAAACGGCCAGTGAATAGTGAAAAGTGAAAAGTAAGAAGTGAGAAGTAAAAAGCTTTGTTTCACTTCTTACTTCTCACTAGCTACTTCTTACTAATGTTAGTGTCGCAGCTCCCGAACATTTTGCCACATGATGTAGCTGCCGGCTATCAGGACGGCAATGACGACGATTTCCCAGAAGAAGCGGAAGAAAAGAAGCAGGGCGGCGACAATAGCCAGGGCAACTGTAACGCTGTTGATCAGGCGGTTAATACGGCCGCGAAAGGTCGCTTCAATAAAAACAAAAACGGTGATCAAAGCCCCTAACCCCAGCAGCAAATATTGACTGGCAAATAAAACGACCAGGACAAAACCGACCATCATCAAGCCAATACTAATGGCGGCCCAGGTTTCGGCAAAGCGATTTACCCGCATTCCTTCTGCAGACATCGGGTGGTGGATACGGCGCAGGTGACCCCGGGCCGGGCCGCGTATCCCCTGGGCAATGCGTTGGGCATATTGGCCTAAAGCCTGGTCTAACGTTTCATCGGTGGCCAGTTGGGCCTTGAGGAGGTCGAGGGTATGGGAAACGGCCGTCATTTTTTGTTCATGTTCTTCTATCTGCTGCTCCATGTAGGGCTGGTCTTGCATGGCCCCGCGCTCAATACCCAAACCCAACAATCCCTCACGCTGCTCGGCAATTTGCACCCTTAACTCTTGCCGATGCCTGGCCAATACTTCCCGCTGCTGGGTAATTTGGGTCAACCGCTTGTTGGGGGGAGAAACTTTGGTCAGGCCCGACCAACCCAGCGGGGCGTACCAGGATTGGCGCACCGATCCATCTCGATTAAACATAGGACCGGCCGGTGCATCCTCACCCGACAACGGATCTTTGGTGTAGAGTCCCCACAAGCCACGGTATTGGGACAGCCACGCCTCTGATTCGTCCAGTACCACGGGCTCAGACCAAGGGTGGTCGGCTTCCGGACCAATGCTCAAGCCATCCCCCCGCGCATAATCAATGAAGGGAATTTTGAAGATGCTAAAGTCGGACCATTTGCGCTGGCGAACGGCGTTCCAGTATAGGATGTTGCGCTCCCAAAAGGTTTGGGCCTGGTCGATAAAATTGACTACGGGTGTCACCAGCGGTAACTCTAACTCCGTCAGATATTCGCCCGGTTCGTAGTAGCTGGCGTGGGAACCGGCCCCAGGATAAACAACGGGATGGTCCCCCACTTTTTCCAGGTCGGGGTCGTCCCAGCGACGGCGTAAATCATCGCCTGAATAGTCATGAGAGGCATAAGCTACCCACTCAGGCTCAATAGTGCCATCATCTTTTTCATACAGGTAAACGTAGATCATTTCCCAGTCGGCTTCATGATCATTGGCCCCATAAAAGCCGCTGCGCCAATCATTAAAAGGATAGAAAAACCAATATTGCAAGGCTATCCAGCCACCTTGACGTAGCACACGGCCGTAATAGCGGTAGACCGCTTCTTTTCCCATCAATTGTTTATAGGCAAGAGCGGCGGCAGCGGCCGTATCACCGGGGACGCGCCCACGTGTCAGCAGCGTCAGGTTAAAGAGGGCATCGACAAAACGAGAAGAATAACCAACGCGTGCCAGGCGGCCGGGGCCGGCATGAAATACATCCTGAGGATCTTTCCAGTCAAATTCTTCACGCAGCCGGTAAGCGGCCAATTCGCCCAGGTTCATTGGCTCGATAAATTTGAGAAAATAGACGGCCCCATTGCCATGTACCCGATGCTCGCCAAGAATGTCAAGAGTAAGCTCTCCCTGGGGAAGGAGGCGTAAGGGGAGCTGGTGGGGCCGTTGTACCCACAAGCTGCATGACTGCACATAAGTAGCCACATCCATCGGGAAGAATTTTTCGCCCCGTGTGTAACGTAAGACGGGTTCAAAACGTCGCAGTAGGGCCAGATCAGCTTCAGACGTCACGCGCTTTCTCCGTTGGGGGGGTCTTTGACGTGGAAAGCAGCTTCTACGTCAGGATGATGCAGGTAGAGGACGAGAGCCACGGCATACCCCATGTTTAGGTAGACATAAAAGGGAGCAGTGAAGGAGAAGAGGGCCAGGGTGGCGATAAGAATGAGGCCCTGAGCCAACATGCTAATGGACCAGCCACCGCGCCACAAACCAAGGAAACTAAATGCGGCTGCCAGTACCAGGAGGGACTGGCTGATAAAGATTATGGGGATATTTAACACAGTGAGCAAAGCCACAATTTGACCGACATCGGCTTGAGGCAGGATGATCTCGTCGAGTATGAGAAAGGTGTAAACGGCCGTTCCGAATAAAACGGCCGTTTGCCCAAACAGCAGCCAGGTGATGGCCTTGACTGCCCAGGGGCGCAGCGATGCTTCAACAACTTCTGTTTCCATCTCTGACTCAAGTTCAGACATCATACCCATGATCATAGTGAATTTGGTAGATTAGGCAACGATTTATTTTTGCCTCACCGTTTGTTCACTGGTATAGTTTAATCTCTGTGCCCATAGGGGCCAGTTTGGTAATAGTAAATGTCAGTTACAATTGTATTAAAGGAGAACGTTCATGTATTCCCATTGCTGGCCGCGGCTGCTCGTTTTGCTCTTGCTTACGGCGCTGCTCTTGGCCTGCCAAAATGACCCCAGTATTGTAGACAA
>JAWOIM010000461.1:0-11455 GCA_046484685.1 Chloroflexota bacterium
TTCTCTGGTGTACCAATGATGAGTATGTGCTAAAAACCCGGTTTCTCGGTGAGCATTAGTAGTTACCAGTTCCCAAAGATCGACTGGAGTAAATTATGACCCAACCATTTGAACTTATTTTGACCCGGCGCGAAGGGCGGGTGGGCATTGTGCAGTTTAATCGCCCCCAGGCTCTCAACGCCCTGAACCGCCAACTGATGGGCGAAACCATGGCGGCCCTGGAGGAGTTTGACGCCGATAGCAACATTGGCTGTATGGTGTTAACCGGCAATGAGCGGGCCTTTGCTGCCGGCGCCGACATCAAGGAGATGGCCAACGCCACGCCGGTCGATATGCTGGACAATCCCTTTATCGACTATTGGGACCGGCTGCGAAAAATCAGCAAACCGGTCCTTGCCGCCGTCTCCGGCTTTGCGCTGGGGGGCGGCTGTGAACTGGCCATGGCCTGTGACATGATTGTGGCCAGCGAGTCGGCCAAATTTGGCCAGCCGGAAATCAACCTGGGCGTGATTCCAGGGGCCGGCGGTACACAGCGCTTAACGCTGGCGGTAGGCAAGGCGATGGCCATGGAGATGGTGTTAAACGGCCGTTTTCTCAACGCCAATGAAGCCTACCAGTTTGGCCTGGTCAACCGGATTGTTCCCGTCGAAAATCACCTGGAAGAAACGGTTAAACTGGCCGCTGAAATTGCCGACCGCGCCCCCGTAGCCCTGCGCCTGGCCAAAGAGGCGGTCAACGCCATCTTTGAAATGCCCCTGCAATCGGGCCTGGCTCACGAACGCCGCCTCTTCTATATGCTCTTCAGTACCGAAGATCAGAAAGAGGGGATGGACGCCTTTATCAATAAACGCCCGGCCGAGTGGCAGGGGCGGTAGAGAAGTAAGAAGTAAGAAGTAAGAAGTGAGAAGTGAAAGGGACTTTCCACTTTCTACTTCTTACTTTCCACTTTCCACTTTCTACTCTTTCTTATGATCCACGTCCACATCTCCCCCACCTATCCTGAGGAAGCGATGGCCCATTTGCGCGGGCTGCTGCGGCCGGAAGTGGGACTAACCTCCGGGGAAACGATTGCCCCGGAGACGACTGTCCTGGTTAACGGCCGTCCCACCCCCGAGCAGTTAGACAGGTTGCCCCACCTGCAAGCAATCATTGTGCCCTGGGCCGGGCTGCCCCGTACCCTGGCCGCTATCGCCCCCGACTATCCTCACCTGACTATCCACAACCTGCACCATAACGCCATCCCCGTAGCCGAAATGGCCCTGACGCTGCTGCTGACCGCCGCCAGGCAGGTGTTACCCCTGGACCGCAGCTTGCGTCAGGGAGATTGGCGGCCCCGTTATGAGCAGTGGGGCACATCGCTGCTGCTCCAGGGCAAAACGGTCCTGATTTTGGGCTATGGGACCATCGGCCGGCAGGTAGGCCGCTACTGCCAGGCGTTGGGAATGCGGGTATGGGCCACCCGCCGCCGGCCGGAGAATGATCATGACGGGGTGGCCGACATTTATGCGGCCACGGCCCTACACGACCTGCTGCCCCAGAGCCAGGCGGTCATTGTTTGCCTGCCCAAAACAGCAGACACAATAGGCTATCTGGGCCGGCGTGAATTAGCCCTGCTGCCGGATGGGGCGGTGCTGGTCAATATCGGACGGGGTGAAGTGATTGATGAGGGAGCGTTGTATGAGGAAGTGCGAAACGGCCGTATCGCGGCTGCGCTTGACGTCTGGTACAACTACCCGGCCGGCGAGGAAGCCCGCGCCCATACTCCCCCAGCCAATTACCCCTTTCACGAGCTAGACAACGTGGTCTTCAGCCCCCACCGCGCCGGCAGCACAGACCAGACCAACCGGCTGCGCATGGACCATCTGGCCCAGTTGTTAAACGCCGCTGCTGCCGGCCAACCCCTGCCTAATCGCATTGATGTAACGGCCGGTTACTAAAAAGTATTAACACCACAAAATTCGGGGCCAATCTGGGGAAGCAGGAAGCTCAACAAGCAACATTTGCCGTTCACAAAAAAGAAGCATATCGAACTGGTAAAGGGGGTCGCTCCAAGCTGGTAGGGGGGCGGCCAGCACAGCAATCGTTTGCGGAATATAGCGGCCGGGACCAATATAGCTGTCTCCCTGGCAAATAAGTTGGGTGGACGCACCTCCATCAAGCATCATCACCTTTTCGGCCCCAAATCTTCGCAACGCAGCGGCGGCCTCTGTTTTTCTGGTCCATCTGGAAGTGAAGATAAAAATGGTGGTATAGCTCCCGTCCAGACGTGGCTGGCCTACACCTATAAAAGTTCGGCCGGTGATCATATTGGGGCGACGGCCGTCCGCATCTTCTGCCAGGCCGGTCAAAATATGGGGGGCGGTGGAATCATGCAGCGCCGCTTCCGTTAGAGGCCTGATGTTGGCTTTATGAGGCCACAGTTCTAACATCAGTTGGTGGTCGGCAAATTGGTCAATAGCAAAGCCATCACTGACGATGCTGCCATCTATTTTAAGGGGAAAAGAGAGTCTGACGCTGCTGGTGTGGGCGGAGTAAAACTGGCCATTGGTCAGGCAAAAGGCGTGGGGGTGCTCCGAACTAATCGTGGTCCACACATCGGCCAGCGCCTGGGTAGAAATCAGCGGATTGTCCCCCCCGTAAACCCCTTCATCCTGGCCCGGATCAACAATATCTCCATGGAGAAGCTGAATAGCTGCCCCCCGGTCCAGATGAACTACCTGTACAAATTGGTGACCGTCGTTTGCGGTATCATTTTGGTATAAGGCGGCGCCCACATCTGTGGCCACCAAACGGAAACCGGGCAGGCTGCCGCCTCCAGGCCCATCAGGCGGGCCGGTAAAAGCCAGTTGTGACATGAACACAGCCAGGATGAACATAACCAGAACACCCCTGACTTTTAGTAAAATACCACGCATTCTTACTGCCTCCACTACGTTGACAAAAACATTATGACCCATAGAATGGAGCGCGTCAATCCTTACTAATAATAAAAGTCTATAAATGAAAATCTGTAGCGCAAACTGGACAGTTTGCGCGGGCGAACTGACAGTTCGCCCTACATTTTCGAAGGAAACCACATCGTATGAACTGGCGTGTAAATAAAAAAAGGAGTGTAATGAGTCTACTCTGGTTAGGGCTGCTGCTGATTGGCTGCAACGGGATTGAAGCGCCAACCCCCGTAGCCCCAATAACCATTGACTCAACCGACCTGGTACAAGCTGCTTCTGCCACGCCGCTCAGCCAGACTACATCCTCACCCACAGCCAGCCCGTCACCACCGGCCACGTCAACACCAACGTCTACCGCTACAGCCACACCAACGCCTACCGCTACAGCCACACCTACCTTAACCCCGACGCCCACCCCGGTACGCTTTGCCGTGATTGGGGACTATGGTCAGGCGGGGCAGCCGGCCCGGGATGTGGCCGGCCTGGTTAAAAGCTGGCAGCCAGATTTTATTATCACCACCGGCGATAATAATTACCCGTCAGGGTCGGCCGAAACGATTGACGACAATATTGGCCAATATTATCATGAATTTATTTATCCTTACCGGGGGCAGTACGGACCGGGGGCAGACGAGAACCGCTTCTTCCCCTCATTGGGCAACCACGACTACACAGAAACGGCCGGCACGCAGCCTTACCTGGATTATTTTGACCTGCCGGGCAACGGCCGTTATTATGACTTTGTGTGGGGGCCGGTCCACCTGTTTGCCCTCAACAGCGACTATCGTGAGCCGGACGGTAATCACCCCAACTCGGTACAGGCCATGTGGCTGCGAGAGGCGCTGGCCGCCTCTACTGCGCCCTGGAAGATAGTTTATATGCACGTGCCGCCGTTCTCGTCGGGCTTACATGGGTCGGCCGTTTATATGCAGTGGCCCTACGCCGAGTGGGGAGCAACAGCCGTTTTGGCCGGCCATGACCACACGTACGAACGCCTGCTGATTGAGGGTTTCCCTTACTTTGTCAACGGGCTGGGCGGGTATCCGGCGCGGTATCCTTTTAATATCGAAGTGGACGGCAGCCAGCTATTCTTCAACGAAGAGTATGGGGCCATGCTGATTGAGGCCGGTGAGACGCAGGTTACCTTTCAATTCATCACCCGCACAGGCGAGGTGATTGACCAGTTTGAACAAACGACCAACCAGGTACTTCATGAACAATGAGCAAGAAGCGGTGAAGCGGGCGTGGCCAGGCCCCACGCAGTTAGCCCACTGGCTGCAGGCGCACGGGATCGATATTAGCCGGTGGGGACAAGGCAATGCCAAAGAGGTGGCAGATTTATGGCTGGAATTGGTCCAGGGAGACAGTGTGTTAGAGACGGACCCGGTGCGGCGACAAGTGACAGTGGTGCGGGTGCTGATCTGGCAAAACGGCCGTTTGCTGTTGGAAATTGAACAATTGTTGGCCAACGGCCGTTCGCGCCGCCGCCATCGCCCCCCGTCTGAAAAACTCAAGCCGGGGGAGAGTTATGCGACGGCCGCCCGGCGCTGTTTACAGGAAGAGCTGGGCCTGGCCGACGACCAGTTTCACCTGCACCTCGACAGCCACCGCCGCCACCAAACGGCCGCAATCTCCCCCTCCTATCCCCACCTGCTCACCAGCTATACCTTCCACGACATCGAAGCGGAGAGCGACCATTTGCCCTCTGCTGCCTTCTGGCGCGACAACGCGGCCCACGCCCAGGGCGACCCCGTGCAGCGCCACCTGTGGGACTGGCGGCCGGTAGATAAGGTGGCTCTTTAGGAATTCAGAGCTTGCCGAAAGGGGATTAACAAAGCGTATTGCGTATTGCGTATTCCGTAATTCTCTCTGGTCACGTTTCACGTTTCACGCATCACGCTTCACGTTCCTCACCCGAAACAACTCTCCCAGTGACAGCCCCATCTGCGTGACGCCCCACAAGGCCAGCAGCAAGGTCCAGAGGGATTGCACAATGTGCAGCATGACGGCGTAGGCCGTGGCCGGTTCACGGCCGTAGCCCAGCGCCAGCAGCGGCCCAATCAAAAAGGCGTGATAGACACCCGGATTGGTGGGAGCCGACGGCGGGCAAAAGGCCAGCGTTGCCAGGGCAATCAACCATAGATTCGTGTCGCCAAAAATATCCCCCAGCGCCAGCAGCGTAAAATAGTGGAATCCGGCAAAAAAGATCCAGGGAATCAGCGACCAGAGTAGGACGCGCAGAAACTGACGTGGTGCCGCTATTGTATCCAAATTGTTGAGCAGATTAATTAACCCACTTTGAGCACGGGCCGGCGAAATGCCCGGCAAACGGCTTAATAACTGCGGTCCACGCTGCATAACGCGCTGCCGGTTGTTGAGCAGCCAGATGGTCAGCAGGACGGCTGCTACCAGCGTGGCAATCCCGCCCCCAACAGAAGCAGCCGACGGCTCTATCCCCAGTCCCAGCCCCACAGCCAGTCCCAGGGCCAGCAGGCGCATAAACTGCTCCACCAGCCGCTCGACAATAAAGCTGGTAGTAGCCTCGGTTTTAGAAACGTTGTCACTGTTGCTAATGACGATAATACGAGCCGCTTCCCCGGCACGAGCGGGCAGAAAGGTGTTGCCGGCGTGGCCAATATTGCTGGCGTGAAAGGTGCGGCGCAGGCTGGGCAGATTGCGCATCAGCAGCCGCCAGCGCACGGCATACCCTACCAGCCCTACCAGCAGCAGTGCGGAAGCGAGCAGCAGGTAGCCATAATCGGCCTGGCGCAGTTGCTGCCACACCTCGCCCCAGTCGATAAAGAAGGCAAAAATAAAGAAGATGATGGCTACAACGGCCGTGGCTACCACCGTCTTCCAATTAAATTGCTTTTTGATCACTATTCACCGGGAAAGATTTAACACAGACTTGTGCTGAGTGCAATCGAAGGGTATAGAGACGTAGAGTTTTTTGAGTTAGAATCCTCCGCGCCTCTGCGTCTCTGCGTTGTTTTTTTACTACGGCCGCATCCGGTTCAGCATACGGGGGAAAGGAGCCGTCTCCCGAATATGCTCCAGGCCACAAATCCAGGCCACTGTGCGCTCCAGGCCCAGGCCAAAGCCGCTGTGGGGCACGCTGCCAAAGCGGCGCAGGTCGAGATACCATTCATAATTTTCCTGCGGCAGATCATGCCGTTTAATGGCCTCAATGAGCTTGTCAGGGTCACTCATGCGCTCACTGCCGCCGATAATTTCGCCATACCCTTCGGGGGCCAGCAGATCGACACTCTTGCATACTTCCGGCCGGCCGGGCCACGGCTCCATATAAAATGCCTTCACCTGGGTGGGATACCCATAAACAAAAACCGGCTTCTCAAACTGTTTGGTCAGTTCTGTCTCGTGGGGCGAGCCAAAGTCGTCGCCCCATTCAATATCAAGCAGTTCCTTTTGTTCCGGGTCAGCGGCCGCATCGCGCAGGGCATGCAGTCGCTCAATGGCCTCATCATAGCTAATGCGCGGGAACGGAGGGGAAACCTGTTTCAGGGCGCTCAGATCCCGTTCCAGTAGTTCCAGTTCCGGCTGTCGCCGGCTCAACACCGTTTGTACCACATAACTAACGAACTGTTCTTCAAAGGCCATCAAATCATCCAGGTCAAAGTAAGCCATCTCCGGTTCAACCATCCAGAATTCGGTCAGGTGGCGGCGCGTTTTCGACTTTTCGGCGCGGAAGGTGGGGCCAAAGCAGTAGACTTTGCCAAAGGCCATAATGTTGGCCTCGTTGTAAAGCTGGCCGGTCTGGGCCAGGTACGCTTTTTCGTCAAAATAATCGACTTCAAACAGGGTACTGGTGCCTTCGGCTGCCGACGGGGTGATAATGGGGGTGTCGATGTTGAGAAAGCCCTGATCGTCGAGGAAGTCGATAATGGCCCGCTTGATAGCCGTGCGCACCCGCATGGCGGCCCACTGCCGGCTGGAGCGCAGCCACAAATGGCGCTGGTCCATCAAAAATTCGACCCCATGCTCTTTGGGGGTGATGGGGTAATCGACGGCATCCTGCACAATTTGGACCGTTTTGAGGCCGATTTCGTAGCCGCCGGGCACGCCGGGGGCACGCTGGTCGGCCCGTACCGTGCCGCTTACAATGATAGAAGATTCTTGCCCCAGCCGTTTGATTTCTTCAAACAGCTCGTCCCCAATTTCAGGCCGAAAGGCGACACATTGGATAATGCCGCTGCCGTCCCGCACCTGTAAAAATTGCAGCTTGCCTTTGCCGGTTTTGTTGTAGAGCCAGCCCTTAAGGGTAACTTCCTGATCTACATGGCCGGCAATCTTTTCAATGGTTGTATAGGTACTCATCAGCGCTCCTTAAAATTATGAAGGATGAATTATGAATTATGAAGATTGTATCATAGCTTGAATGGGCGGTAAAAGAGATGAAGCGGGTCTCTTCGGAATTCGTAACTGACTATGATATACTGTGGCTGTTGCGAGGACAACTCATAGATCCTATTCAGAACTCTGACCTGTATAATCTCTGGCCCAGAAAAATGACCGAAGTGAATCCCACCTCTATTCCGATAAGCCCCCAGAAATTAGCCGATTTTATTAGCGTATCTTTCGATGAAGAAGGAGTAAAGGATCTTTGTTTTCGTCTGAATGTTGATTATGATGACCTGCCTGCGCTGGGGAAAAGAAATAAAGCAAGAGAACTCGTAAAAAGCATGCAGCATCATAATCGGATAGGTGATTTAGTGGAAACGGTTCAACAGCTCCGGCCACATTGGGGTCTGAACTTGAAAGACCTGACGCATGAGGTTTTGGCTCCAGATGATCCCCGTTTGCAGGGCGTTGACAGCCTGCTTACCGAATTTCGTCACCATTATCAGCGATTACGGGAATGGAAAGAGCTGCACAATCACCTGGACGAAACGCTCAACGTCTTTGGCCAATATGCGGCCCAGGTTGAACGCTTTGCCGATAGAAACGAACCGGTTGATCTGGATCCCTTAAATATTTCCTGGCAGCCTGTTCATCGTCGTATCACCGTTTTACTCACCTGGGCAACGCAAGATGTACAGTTCATTGGCCAGCCCTATCAGGTATTAGATAACGGCGAAAGGACGGGGGAAAAATGGGCCATAGAACTGGCTGAATTACACCAGGCAGTCAACCTCTATTTGCGAGAGAATCCCGTACAGCAGGTAGTAACTGCACCACCGACACTGTGGCCTCGGCTTCGTTATTTGTTTGGCAGTCAAAACAGCCAGGCAGCCATCTGGCGGGAGTGGTGGCGTGGCCTGCGGGAATTAACCCGCAGTTGTGACAACACCCTGAAAACTCACATGTTTATGGCCGATAAGGAACTGCGTAAGACAGCTATGGAACTTTATGATCTATCCAAAGAAGCACTCTGGAATTAACCGCAATGAATACGTTTGAACACCTACAAACAAAACATGAAGAATTGCTGGCACAGCAGGATGCGGAGGCCGAGATTGTGGCCCTGGTTCAGGAGTATATTGCTCAGGCTCGCCGGGCCGGCAGCCGGGTTGTGTCACCGCAAGAGCGGGACCAGCTTAGAGCCAACCTGCGCTACTGGTCTGGCTACATTTATGAGCATACCGGCACCTATCCCAACACCGAACTGGCCCCGGCCGTTCGTGGTATGGCTGAAGAGAGCGACCCCAGGCTGCTCCGGTACGGGTGGCTGCCTATCATTGTTGTCTCTTTTTGTATCATAGCTGCAATGGCCCTGGCCTATCCCCAATTCTTCTCCGACCCCGCGGACCCGCCAATTTCGCTAACAGTAGATGCCCCTTTAACGCTAACCGCTCCGGCCGTGGGCGTGAATGGTACGCCCACAGCCACGCCTTCTATTGCCTTTACACCTACAACTACACCTACACTTACACCCACGCCCATACCTACGGTAACATCCACTCCGACCATCACACCAACCCCCCTAGCAGAAGTCATCATAGTCCCTACCCTGGACACCGGCGGCATACTCGTTGAGTTAACCAGTTTACAAGATGGTGAGGTGGTTCGACCGCGAACGGCCGTATCGGGCAGCTACCGTAACCTGCGGCCCGGCTGGTCGATACACGTTCTTCTGCAGCCGATTTCAGAAAGCGGCCGACTTTTCCCGGTCGAACAATTTGAGACAATATCAGCAGCCGAGGCATCGGGGGAGTGGCGTATTGAAGCAGCCTTTGGTGAGGCAGCCGCACTGGAACAACCGGAGCAGTACAATATCCAGTTGGTTATTGCCCTTGATGATGCCGGACGCGACCTCCTACAAGAGGCCGCTAATCTGGGGTTTGACGATATACCCACTCAGTTACTTACTTTCCCCCAAATCACAACCGTTTATCGCGGGGCCTATTACCCTATCAATGAAACCCGGTTAGTCTATGCCGAAGTTCTTCCCCGCCAGCAAAATTTCGAGCTGATAACCACGCGCCCCGATGGGTCTGACCGGCGTCAGTTGACGTTTACGCCCGCTGCATCAGAGTTTGATCCACACATTTCCCCATCCGGCCGGCAAATCGTTTACGTGCGCCGCGAGGCGCAAGCCGACATATTTGTTAGCTCGATCTGGGTTATGAGCAGTGATGGCCAGAACCAAACCCAACTATTGGCCGACCCGGACACCGATTATGAACGGCCGGTCTGGTCGCCGGACGGCCGTTATATTGCCTACAGCGCCACGGTTGCCAGACGATTCAGCCAGATTTTCCTGTATGACACGCTGACGGGCGCTGTCACCCAATTGACGGCCAGCCCCTACAACAGTCGTTTCCCCAGTTGGCTGCCTGATGGCGACGCCCTTATTTACAACAGCTTTACGCCGGTTCCCGGTTCCCAAACTGTGTCTACACAAGCTCTTTTTCGCCTTGATGTTGAATCTCGGGAATCAGTTTTGCTCTTTGATGATCCAGGCACTATCGAAACCCATCCGGCCGTCTCCCCTGACGGCACGCAGGTGGCCTATACATCCGTTAGAACCGTGGGAGAGCGACTTGTCAGGGAAATTTTTGTACTAGACCTGGCCACGTTGGAAACACGTCAACTAACTACCAACGGTGATGACCAGTTTCCCCGCTGGCATTCCAACGGCGAAATAATTTACTTCGACTCATTTCGGACATCAATCGGGGCTGTCGATACCACCGGGAGCAACCTGAGTCGAATCACAACGGAAGGGGGACCAACCACCATCACACCGGACGTTGGCTTTCTGGAAGCATTTCTACCTCTCGAATAAAATATGCAAGATACTATACTGCTTACTGCTTACCGTTTACTGCTTACTGTTTTACCGCTTACTGCTTACCGTTTACCGCTTACTGTTTACTGTTTACTGTTTACCGCTTACTGCCTCATTGGGCAATCGCAATCAGGCTGTGCACACGCTGGCGGCGATAGCCGGCCGTCCAGGGGACTTCGAGCCGGTTCCAGATGAGGCCGGCATCTTCAGAGTAAAAGAGGCCGTGGTTATTGGCCAGGTAGAAGTGGCCGGGCTTGTGCGGGTGGGCCACAATGGAAGCGATGGTGGTTCCTTTGGGATGGGGCAGGCCGCCACAGGCCAACTGCCAGGGGGTATCGGCCGTTCTACGGTAAACAAAGGCGTGGGCTTGTTCAATATCGTGGGCCTGGCGTGCGCCGGAAGCGGTTGACACCAGACGGGTGTAGGGATCGTGGGGATGGAGGGCCAGCCCCCAGGCGTAACGATGCTCCAGGCCGGTTTCCCGCTTTTGCCAGGATTGGCCGCCATCGCCGCTCTCATAGTAACCATCCCCGGCGGCGGCGTAGAGCCTGTCGGGAGCCTGGGGATGGGCGGCCAGAATATGGGTATCATAAGGGCCGCCGGGCACGCGATCGTGCCAGCTCTGGCCTCCATCTTCGCTGTAAACCAGGGCACCGGCTTCGATACAAACAAAGAGACGGCCGTTGACCAGCGGATCCACCGTAATCCAACGCACGTGGTGGGTGCTGGGGTTAGGCGGAAAAGCCCACTCGGTGGCTGAGGGCAGATCGTTAAGGCCGGGGCAGCGCTGCCAACTGTCGCCCCCGTCGTCGGAGCGATAAATGGCGCTGGGCTGCGTGCCGGCATAAACCAGATTGTTATGGACGGTAACGGCCGTTACCTTCTGACTCTCAATTACCTCTTCCCCGACCCGTTCCCAGGTTGTGCCTGTATCCCGACTGCGCCAGAGGCCCTGGTCATAGGTACCACAGAAAATCAGGGTAGGCTGCGCCTGGTCTACCGCCAGGCAGCGGGGAGAAACGGTGGGTAAAACGGCCGCGGTACTCCAACGGGGTCCCGTTTTCTGTGCCAATACAATCTCATGATCCATTGCTACCAATAAAATAGTCATCATTCAATTCGATCCGTTTTCACTAACAATACATTATGGTTCTAGATTATGCAGCCGGGCTTCCAATTCGGCAATACGCCTTTCGGCCGTTAACCGGGCTGCCTGTACTTCTTCATAAGAAAGCAAATAATGGCCTGCAGCCGGGTC
>JAWOIM010000469.1:0-3634 GCA_046484685.1 Chloroflexota bacterium
AGCCACCAGCAGCGTGCGCCGTCTTGTCTACGACCTGCGCCCGCCCACGCTCGATGATTTGGGGCTGGTGGGCGCCTTGCAGCAGAGTGCGGCGCGGCTGGAGGGCAACGGCTTGCGCTTCGCTTTTGAGGTTGAGGAGCCGCTGCCGGAACTGCCGGCGGCGGTGGAAACGGCCGTTTACCGCATTGTGCATGAAGCGTTGACCAACGTGGCCCGCCACGCCCAGGCTACCCGAGCGACCGTCTCGCTGCAGCAAATCGACCACCAGCTTATGGCCACACTTGTGGCCACACTTGTGGCCACAGTAGAGGATAACGGTGTTGGGCTGGCAGCGGGGCAACCCTCTGGCGTGGGTCTGCAATCCATGCAGGAACGCGCGGCAGAGCTAAACGGCCGTTTTGTGATCGAATCGACTCCCAAAGAAGGGACAAAAGTATCCGTCTGGCTGCCTTTGCGGCAGGATGAGGGAGGGGAAACAGACGTATGAAAACCAAACCAACTCGCATCCTTATCGCCGACGACCATCCCGTTTTTCGCTTTGGGCTGCGCGCCTTGCTGGACGCCCAGCCCGATTTGGAAGTCGTTGGCGAGGTGGGCAGCGGCACGGCGGCCGTGCAAATGGCACGCACGCTACAGCCCGATTTGCTGCTGATGGATATCAATATGCCAGAGTTAAACGGCATCGAAGCGACGCGGCAGATTACGGCCGTTACCCCCCATCCCGCCATCTTGATTCTGACCATGTTTGACGACGACACCGTGTTCAGTGCCGTCGAGGCGGGCGCACACGGCTACTTGCTCAAGGGCGCGCACGGCGACGAAACGCTGCGCGCCATCCGCGCTGTGGCCAATGGCGAAGCCATCTTTAGTCCCGCCGTCGCCAAAAAGATGATGCGCCACTTCAAGGGCGGGCGCAGCAATAAGGTCGAGCCATTCCCCGAGCTAACACCGCGCGAACGAGAGATTCTGGCCCTGGTTGCCGCCGGCCTGACCAACAGCGCCATTGCCGAACGGCTGGTGCTCAGCCCCAAAACGATCCGCAACCAGGTTTCAACAATTATTGGCAAGCTGGGGGTAAACGGCCGCAGCGAAGCCATCATCAAGGCGCGGGAAGCGGGACTAGGCGGGAATTGATGATTGTGCACACTTCTGCAGGAAAAGTGATCCCATGCCCATGATCAATTGGCCATCTGATATACTCCACCAATGATCATTCAGTTTAACGGCGAGATCTGGTACTGGCGTGGCCCCGCTCCCTGGTTCTTCGTGACCGTTCCGGAGAAGCAGAGCAGCGACTTGAAAGAGATATCCGTATCCGTGACCTATGGCTGGGGCGTGATTCCGGTACAGGTTCGGATCGGCAAAACCGATTGGCAGACTTCCTTGATTCCCAAAGACGGCCGTTACCTTGTACCCATCAAAGCAAGCGTCCGCAAAGCAGAAAATCTGGAGGAAGGGGACAACGTGACTGTGCGGCTTGAAGTCGGTTAATAAATGATCAGAAGCAAACTTATGACGACACCTCAGCTTTCCGCCTCTGCGCTCGTTCAGGCCCCGGCTTAGGCGCTAGAGCTACCAATTTAAGCAGATAGGATATCAGAAAAAGGGCTTTCAATGGGAGAGTGGAATCGTTCTACAACTATCTTGGCACTTGAAAAAATTCAGCCAGAACTACGGAAGGCCATCCAGAGACATATCGAGGCCAACGATCTGGGATCAATTTTGGATGATTATCTGATTTGTATTGAGACAATATCAAACAAAAAGAAGAAGAAACTATTTGGTTGGGGAATACCAAATCAAACCACTCAAGTGATGGCGGCTACACCTACCCGATGACCCTGTTGACGGAGACCCCCAACAACGGCTCGGCTACTATCACTGTCCCCAATATCAATACCACCAGGGCGCGGGTAAAGGTGACATGCGCCGACAATATCTTCTTTGACATTTCCGACGCTGATTTCAACATTGTGCCAACCGAGATGGCCGTATTGCATATTGGCATGACCTCAGAACCGGCGCCAGATACGGCCGTTTCCATAAACCAACCATTGACCTATACGCTACAAATCAGCAACAGTGGCGTGTTAACGGCCACCACTACCATCAGCGACACCTTTAGTCCGCTGTTGGCCAATCCGGTCTGCAACGGCGTACCCGGCAATCTGCACACCACCATTGACCTACCCCCCGGCACGGCAGCCAACTTTGTCTGCACGGCCGCTGTTGAATCGGGTCTCAGTCTGGGCTTTAGCCAACAGGTTGATCGGGCGGAAGTTGAGTCAGGAACGGCCGTTACCATCACCGTCACCTTAACCAACAATACGGCCGTCACCCTCACCCAGCTTCAACTCAATTTACCCTACAGCCACTACTGCATCACAAAACCAGCAGACCTCTTGCCCCTGGCCGCCGCCGACACTGTCAGCTTTACCTGTCCCCATCTGCCCATTGAGGAAACAACCATGTTCACAGCTACGGCCGCAACCAGCTTGTCTATTGACAATATCGCCACCGCCGCCGCACCTGTAGCCGCCCAGCAGGGAACTATCTACAGCGACCTGCTGACCCATCCGCTGCCGCTTATGCAGAGCAGCACCCTGACCATTACTGTTATACCAACATATCGGTTGTATCTGCCCCATATTAGCAGGTCTACGAACAACTTGTCAGAGCATAGGGCAATTCGCTGAATTGCCCAGACGAATTGGCATCTTGGCCTACAGTTTCCGGCAAGTTTCTTGTAGACCCTACATTAGCGCTTGTTCACGATTTGTTCACGAACAACATATATACTATGTCCACAACTTATTTTGTCTGTTACTACTCAGCCAGATTGGACCAATTTACTCTGGTGATTATGGTCATTAAATGAGCAAAATTGGTCCAATCTTCAGAGAGCATTAGTAGTTATTTTATCTAATGAACAAGGATGCCCTGATATGTCAAAACAGTTTTTCTCCCCCCATAACAAAATTGTCCGTCTTATCCTCGGAGTTGGCGGCATGGCTCTTATCGGCGTTGTCGCGCTTCTAACGCTCCAGTTGGGGAACTGGTCGGCCAACTGGCAGGCCAATTGGCCCAATGAACCGGATAACCTGACCCCCACCATGCACAAGGCCCAACCGACCAACAGCATCCCGTCGCGGCTCAGCTTTACACGCGCCGCCGCCGCCGCTGCTCTCGAAGGCAAACTGGATACGATAGCCGATCAAGTTTACGGTCAGGATGACTTCACCAGTAACGCCGCCGCCGTACCGGCCACCGCCAGCAGCCTGAACCAGCCCGGCGACATCGCTTTCTACACCCCTTCTGCCCAAGTCTTCGTCGCCGACACCGCCAACAATCGCGTCCTGGGTTGGAACTGCGCCTACAGCTACGCCAACGGCGACTTCGCCGACTTTGTGCTGGGTCAGCCCGATTTTGAGACCACCGCTGTGCTGGATCCCCCCACCGAGGCCAGCATGAACGCCCCCACGGGCATCACCGTTGGTTTCGACGGCCTGCTCTATGTCTCGGATACAGGTAACAACCGGGTACTGGTCTTCTTCCCCAACAATTACAACGAGTTCGTCAACGACGAAGAAGTTTATTATGATCCTGATGACTATTTCTGTGAGGAAGGCTGGTG
>JAWOIM010000414.1:0-3314 GCA_046484685.1 Chloroflexota bacterium
ACGGCCGTTCTGCCCCTATACGCCGTGTGGCACTATGTGACTGAGGCAGAGATGGGGCGCCTGGAGAAGCTGTTGGCAACGACCCTCATGACCGTCCTCATCGCGGCTGCCCTCATTATCAATTACAATTGGTACTTCGTCAGGTACGATCAAAGCTACCGCAGCATCTCCCTCAACCACAGCGAACTGGCCCACGTCAGCCAAGCCTTTGTGCAGCGCGGCGGCCAATTGGAAAACGTCTATCACGTCGTCTACCCTTATTGGGCTGACACCCGCGCCATTGCTATTATCAATGGCCAACCCTACTGGAACCAATCTATTCATAACCTGGAAGAGCTGACCCACTATGCCGACCCCGACCTCCGCCAACTTTTTCTGCTCCATACCCAAGATGAAGCGGCCATACACTTGCTCACCCAAACCTTGCCGCAGGGCCAATTAAGTCACTACGACTCCACCTGGTCGCCTGACAAAGGTTTTCTCATCTTTGAAACTCCTGGAAAAGCAGCAAAGTGACGGCGGACCACGGCCCCTATTAAATCTATTGTACACCATCCATTGCTGTCAACTTAAAACCTGACAGGTTTTCCGAATAGCTATTGTCAGTCGAGAGCACTTGCCCAAACCTGTCAGGTCTGTACCTTAAGTTGACACGTATGGTACATCATCATACTGAGTGTTATCATAGCTCAAGAGAGTGGGAACGGCCGTCAACGCTCGCTGGAACGGCAACCTGTACGATTAAGAATGATAGGTGTCCCATCAACACCGTGCTTGTTTAGCTGGAGAATGCAGATGAATGATCATCACCTGGACCAGGTGGCCCGGGGATTTAGCCACAAAGCCCTTATTTATGATGAATTCGGCCGTGACCATGTGAATTTGAACCGGATGCGCCGGCGCGTGTACGATCATTTTACGGCGCTGGTGCCGCCGGGCAGCCGGGTGTTGGAGATCAACGCCGGCACCGGTTATGATGCGGCCAACCTGGTGCAGCGCGGCTACCGGGTCCACGCTACCGACATCGCGCCGGGGATGTTGACCCAAATCAAGGCCAAGATTGCCAGCCAGGGGTTAGCCGACCGGTTGACCGTCCAGGATTGTTCTTTTACCGAACTGGATCAGGTGGCGGGTGGCCCCTTTGACGCCGTTTTTTCTAATATGGGCGGGCTGAACTGTATCGACGATTTGACCCAGGTGACGCACCATCTACCGACCTTGCTGCGCCCCGGCGGTGTAGTGACCTGGGTCATTATGCCCCCCATTTGCCCCTGGGAACTAATCAAATTTGCCAAAGATTTTCGGGTGGCCACCCGGCGGCTCAAGCGTAAAAACATTCTGGCCCATGTAGAAGGGGCGCACTTTGCCGTCTATTATTTCACGCCGCGTGAGGTGCTCCGCGCCTTTGGTCCCCAATTTACACCGCTGAAACTGGAAGGGCTGTCGGTCCTGACGCCCACGGCCGACAGCAAAGATTTCGCCGTCAACCACCCCCGCCTCTACCGGCTGCTGGCCTGGCTGGATGATCGGTTATGTGAGAAACGGCCGTTTTGTAACTGGGGCGATTTTTTCATTTCATCCAGCCGATACCGGTGACGTAGTGCGTAATGCGTAGTGCGTAGCGTCTGCTACATACTACGATCTCCTATGCCTGAAAACAATTCTCCCTCTATTCGCCTCAACTCTTTTTGGCTGCTGCTGGGACGGGTCTTGGGTCAGGGATTGTTGGTCATTTTTGTGGCGTTGGTAGCCCGTTATTTGGGGGAGGAAGGGCTGGGGCAGTATGCCCTGGTAACGGCCGTTATCCTCCTGGGCAACGTCTTCACCACCTTTGGCCTGGACACCCTGCTCATTCGCGAAGTGGCGGCCCGGCGCGGCCAGACCGGGTTGATGCGGCCGTTTCCCCTGCCGCTAACCGCCCTGCTGGTGCAGTTGTTTCTGTCTGCCCTGTTCATAGGCGGAGTCTGGCTGCTGGCCGGGCGGCTGCCGGGGCAAACGCCGACCACGATAGGCGCTCTGAAGCTGTACAGCCTGTCGCTGCTGCCCCTGACGTTGGCCACCGTCTACAGTGCTATCCTGCGCGGCTATGAGCGGATGGATTTGTATACTCTCTACACGCTGGCCTCGGCCTTGCTGCAAACGGTAGGGGCGCTCCTGGTGCTGCGGGCCGGGGGCGGGCTGCTGGCGCTGGTGGGCTGGCTGCTGCTGGTACAGGCAATAACGGCCGTTTTCGTCACCGCTCTCTGTTACTGGACCATCCCCCGGCTAAGCCTGCGCCACAAAGTGGAGTGGGCCACGCTGCGGGCCACAGTGTGGCCCACGCTGCACCTGGCCTGGCCGCTGGCCCTGCTCATGGTCCTGGCCGTTTGGCAGCAGCGGCTGGGCATCTTTGCCCTCTCCTTCTTGGCCGGTGACGCCGAAACGGGTTGGTTTAGCGCCGCCGCCAAAGTAATAGAAGCGGCCAAAATGGGCCACTACGCCTTTTTTGGTGCCCTCTTTCCCGTTTTGGCGCGGGGGGCTGGGGGGCGGCCGGCGGAGAAAAGATCAAGGACAGCGGACCGAGAACCTGTTTCCGTCACTGCGCCAAGCTCAGGGCAAGCTCTCGGTCCTCCGACCTCCGTCACGCGTTTCCCTTTTGCCCTTTTGCTGGGTCTGACTTTGCTGGTTATGCTGCTCATTACGCTGGGGGCCAGGCCGCTGGTACAATTATTGTATGGAGCCGGTTACGCCCCTGCCGTCACGGCCCTGGCCATTCTGGCCTGGAGCCTGCTGCCTTACACCATGGGGGCTAAACTGTCGCTGGAACTGGTCGCCGCCGGTCGAGAGCGAGTGGTTTTGCGGGCAGTGGCCCTGACCCTGGCCACCAGCTTGCTGCTCTTTGGGCTGCTCGTCCCCAGCCTGGGGCTTATCGGGGCCTGCTGGGCAGTTGTCCTGGGCGAACTGGTGCAGGCGGTTATTTTGTACGTGAAACGTGAAACGTGAGGGTTGAAACTTCACGCAGCAGGCGCGGAGTAAACTATGACTTTTCCCAACATGCCCGGTAAGCAGACTGAAACGGCCGTGTTCAACGCGGCCGATCTGTTAGCCCGGCGGAAGCAAATGGGCAACGGGCCGGCTTTTCCGCCGCCGCAGGGAGTTATTCTTTGCCTCCAACCCGCCCTGTTTGCCTACGGGCGTAAACAATATCGCACCCAAAAGGCAGGCGGCTTTCGGGGCGAGATGGCGCTGCTCAAAACAAGCGGCGGACGGGTGGCGCTCATGGGCCACTTTGGCCTGGGTGCGCCGGTGGTGGGCACGCTGGTGGAGGAGCTGGC
>JAWOIM010000432.1:0-3095 GCA_046484685.1 Chloroflexota bacterium
CCAATCGTCCTGATTTGGTACGCCAAACACCGCCCTTTGACGGGGAACATTCGACCTGGCACAGTGTCTTGAATCGCAACAAGCGCTCGCTGGCGCTGGATTTGAAGCAGCCGGCCGCCATCGAAATTGTGCAGCGGCTGCTCGATCCGGCTGTGGGCGGCTATGATATTCTGCTGGAACAGTTCCGCCCCGGCGTGATGGCCCGGCTGGGTCTGGACTATGAAAGTCTACGACCACTCAATCCCGGCCTGATTTACTGCGCCCTGACCGGCTATGGTCAAACGGGGCCATACCGGGAGCGGGCCGGTCATGATCTCAACTATCTGGCCTTGTCAGGCACGATGAGTTATTCAGGCCGCGCCGAAAGTGGGCCGCCGCCGCTGGGCGTGCAGGTGGCCGATATTGGCGGCGGCTCGTGGGGGGCCATTATGGGCATTCTGGCGGCCGTGATTCACCGGCAGCAAACGGGCCAGGGGCAGTTAGTGGATGTGTCCATGCTGGATATGGCCATCGCCTGGCAATCCCACACAGCCAGCAATTTTTTAGCGGCAGGTGAAATACCTGCGCCGGAAGCCATGCCGCTCAACGGGGGCACGTTTTATGATTATTACGAAACCCAAGACGGCCGTTTCCTCACCATCGCCTCCCTCGAACCCAAATTCTGGGCCGGCTTTTGTGCCGCAATCGGCCGGCCCGACCTGACCGCCGCCGGTCGCAGCCAGGAAGCGGCCGCCCAGCAGTCGCTCAAAACTGAAATCCGGGCCGTTATCGCTCAAAAGACGCTGGCCGCATGGACGGCCGTTTTCAGCGAGCATGATGTCTGCGTCGAACCGGTCCTGACCGTGCCCGAAATGAGCGAGCATCCCCAGGTACAGGCGCGGGGCCTCATTGTGGGTGTGCCGCGTGAGGACGGCAGCCCCCAGCTCCAGATTGGCCATCCGCTCAAATTTTCGGCCACGTCCGCCGAGTATCGCCATGCGGGAACGGCCGTTGGTGCCCACAGCGGGCAAATTCTGGCCACAATCGGGTATAATAGGGAAGAGATTGACGCTTTGCTGGAAGCAGGCGTGGCACGTGAAACGTGATGCGTGAAACGTGATGCGTGATTTGCGAGGAGGTATCTCATGACGCTCAAATGAGCTGCTTTACCTTTGTCAGGATCGAAAATTCAATTAAGTGTGGGACTCGTCATTCCCGCAAAGGCGGGAATCCATGTTGGCGAATTCATATTCACCACAGCGTAAATCCTTCACGCATCACGTTTCACGTATCACGCTCAGGAGAATAGCATGAACATCAACCCATTTAACCAACCACCTCCCCAATTGGGCAACCAGTATGACGACGACCGGGTGCTGCGGGCCTATTTGCAGCGCCATTTACCGGCCGACGTGCTGGCCACCATTGAACCAGAACTGCAAACAATGGGAGAACTGGCTGGCGGCGAGCTGTATGAAATGCAGTTGGCCGACCGGCATCATGAACCGATTCTGACCCAGTGGGACGCCTGGGGCGAGCGCATTGATCAGATTGAGGTCTCGCCTCTGTGGCAGCGAGCGGAACGGCTGGCGGCCGAAATGGGAGTGGTAGCGGCAGCCTATGAGCAAACCTACGGCCGTTTCTCCCGCACCCACCAGTTTGCCCTCACCTATTTGTTCCACCCCTCCACCGACGTCTACACCTGCCCCCTGGCCATGACCGACGGCGCGGCCCGCACCCTGCTCATTTCCGGTAACCAGGCGCTCATTGAACGGGCCGTGCCCCACCTTACCAGCCGTGACCCGCAGCAATTTTGGACCAGCGGCCAATGGATGACGGAAGCAACCGGCGGTTCCGATGTGGGCCGCTCGGAGACGGTCGCCTGCCAGGAGGGGCCGGATCAATGGCGGCTTTACGGCCGTAAATGGTTTACCTCGGCCACCACCTCCCAAATGGCTCTGACGCTGGCCCGGCCGGAGGGCAACCCGCCCGGCGGCAAAGGGCTGGCCATGTTTTATGTGGAAACACGGGCTGAAAACGGCCGTTTGCACCCCCAGGGCATCAGCGTCAACCGGCTCAAAGACAAGCTGGGCACGCGCAAAGTACCCACGGCCGAACTGATGCTGGCGGGGACCCCGGCCCAACTCGTTTATGGTCCCAGTGACGGCGTGCGCCACATTGTGCCCATGCTGCACCTGACCCGCACCTGGAACGCGGTCAGTGCCGTTTCCTTCATGCGGCGCGGCCTGGCTCTGGCCCGCGACTACGCCCGTAAACGAGTTGCCTTTGGCGCATCCCTGGCCCAACAGCCGCTCCATCTGGACACGCTGGCCAGCCTGCAAGCAGAGTTTGAAGCCGCCTTCCAGCTCACCTTTTTCCTGGTCGATTTGATGGGAAAAGATGAAGTAGGGGATATTAACGAAGAGGAGGCACTGCTGCGCCGGCTGCTGACTTCGGTGGTCAAGCTGACGACCGGCAAACAAGGGGTGGCCGTGGCCAGCGAAGTGCTGGAAGCCCACGGCGGGGCGGGCTACGTGGAAGATACCGGCCTGCCCGTTCTGCTGCGGGACAGCCAGGTCTTGCCCATTTGGGAAGGCACAACCAACGTGTTGGCCCTGGACACCTTGCGGGCGCTGGCCAAAGAACCCCAATCACTGGCCGTTCTGGCCCGGACGGTGGACAATTGTGTGGCCGGTGTGGCGGATGAACAGTTGGCGGCAGCCGGTCGGGTAGCCCAAACGGCCGTTACCCACGCCCAAAGCTGGTTGCAGGAAAGCTTTGCCGCCGGGCGACCTGTAGTCGAAGCCGGGGCGCGCCGCTTTGGCCTGACGTTGGGTCGTGCTCTGTCCCTGGCTCTGCTGGTGGAACAGGCCCACTGGTCACTCACCCAACAGCAAGACGGCCGTTCCCGCGCCGCCGCCATCCGCTTCGCCCACAGCGGCATCAACCAGGTGGCCAACTTTGACCTGGATGAGACGGCGGCGTTAGCCATGGATCAATGAGGCGTGATGCGTGAAACGTGATGCGTGATGCGTAAGAAATTCACTGATTACTACTTTGACAATGTTAAACTAGCCCTACTAGCATGGGGCTTCAGCCCTAGGCGGACCTGGCCT
>JAWOIM010000436.1:0-6362 GCA_046484685.1 Chloroflexota bacterium
CGACTTTGATAGAAACGCTTTTGCAGCCGCTCTCACCACGCTTGCCGGTGAAGCCCGGCTCCACTTTTACGCCTACGAACCCGCCTACCAATCCGAGCGCACGACCCCACTCGTAACCACCTTCAACCGCGTCCTGCGCCAGGCCCAGACCCGTCCCCGCTACAAATTAAAGACGGGGACATCAGATATGAACGTCGTTGGCCCCATCTGGCAGTGCCCGATTGTGGCCTATGGCCCCGGCGACAGCAGTCTGGACCATACCCCCTATGAGCATATAAGCCTTAAGGAATATGCCCAGGCCATTACTATTTTACAAACGGTCCTGGAAAACCTGCAAGGGCGACGGGGGAAATGTGTCCCCCGTCGCCTGGACTCACAGAAGTTGTTCTGAGTTTTACGGATCCATAGTGCCTCTGCCCAACTATCGTCTATGGTCCATCGTCAAATTGATTACCGATTACCGGATACCGTTCACCCTCCCTACCCAATCATATTGATCGGAATCACATTATCCGCCTGCGTGTGCAGCGTCAACACGCTGACCCGTGCCGCCACCTGGCGGGCAATGGCTCGGATAGCCAGGGCTGCTTCCGAATCGGGATGGGAAACCACAATGGGCTCGCCGCTGTCCCCGCCAACGCGTACCTCGGACTCCAACGGTACGGACCCAAGATACGTCACATTGTAATCGGTGGCCAATTTCTCACCGGCACCCGTACCAAAAAATTCGCCGCTCATATTTTCCACAACCCCAATAATGGGCACGTCCAGCTTCTCAAACGTTTTGAGGCCGCGCAGGGCGTCGGCCACGGCCACCTGCATGGGCTGCGTAACGACAACCGCTCCTGAAAGGGGCAGCAGTTGGGCCAACGTCAATTGCACATCGCCCGTGCCGGGAGGCATATCGACCACCAGGTAATCTAACTCCCCCCATTCCACATCCACCAGCAGTTGGCGAATGGCGCTGTGCAGCATGGGACCACGCCAAATAAGCGCCTGGTCGGGCTTCATCAGAAAAGCGGTCGAAATCAACTTGACACCATAATTTTCGGCCGGGACCATCTTTCGGTTGCGCGGCGGCGGCATTGCATCCACCCCCATCATCATGGGAATGTTAGGGCCAAGAATATCAGCGTCCAGCAGCCCCACTCGCGCTCCTTCTTTGGCCAGGGAAATGGCCAGATTGACAGCAATAGTAGATTTGCCCACACCCCCCTTACCACTGGAGACGGCAATCGTATTACGAAATGCCTGCCCGATCTGCTCACCAATACGGGCATGAGTGGGCACATTGGCATCCCATTTAATCGTCACATTGCCTAACCCGTCAACTTGGGACAATGCCGCCCGCGAATCCTGCTCCATCTTTCCTTTGAGCGGGCAGGCAGGCGTCGTAAGCATAATGGTAAAGGTAACATCATTGCCCTCAATCTGAAGGTCACGAATCATATTGAGCGAGACCAGATCACGATGCAGCTCCGGCTCAATCACAGTCGAAAGCGCTTGCATCACAACGTCTTCGGTCACACCATTGTTTTTGTTAGTCATAGTTTTTCCTTACGAAACGTGATGCGTGAAACGTGATACGTGACGATTAATTTCCTCACGTATCACGTTTCACGCATCACGACTGAATACTGAACACTAATTACCGTTTACGGTTAGTATTGAAGCCCCTTATACTGCAACTGTCGGGCCATTACTTCGGCCAGACGCTCGTCACGAGCGTCATCATCTTTGCTGCGCTTTTTCTTTTTGGAGGCTTCGACAAAATCGCGGGCGGCTGCTTCGGCGGCTGCTTTCTTGGGGGCAATTTCGCGCCAGTAGCTCAGCGGCTTGCTCAGCCGCTCTTTGTCGTGAATGTGAGCAGCCGTGCGGTCGTAGCTGGCCAGCTCGTAGTCATGGTCCATCTTGATGGCATCAAAGGGGCAGAACTCGGCACAGTAACCGCAGTTCATGCAGATGTCAATGTCGATGTAAAATTCTTCCGGTTCCGGCTTGGGACGGCCGTTTGGCTGCTTACCTCGTTCAATCCAGATACATTGGGGTGGGCATACTTTGGCACAAATGCCACAAGAGGTACACCAATCATGCCCCCAGCGTTGACCGGGTGGCGGATCATCCGTTACCAGGAAGGGCACAAAGCGGAAGCGCTCTGGCGTAGGCAGCTTTTCTTCCGGATAAAAAACGGTGACCACCCCCTGCCCTTTCAAGCTTTGGCGCACGTTAAAGGCTTCATCGTTATAATAACGGCCGCCGCGTGTCAGCCAAAAAATATCATCTAAATAACTGTTGATAAAATGGCGCATGGTGACCGCCATTCCTTTCAAAAGACCAATTCCGTACATAACTTTCCTCGTGTCATTCTATTGAATTAACGCAGAGGCGCAGAGGCGCAGAGAAAATAGCGTAAACTACTACTCAGCTATGCTAACTTGCCTTTATCGCCCAGAAAACTCATTATTCACTGGTTACTGCTCACTGTACGCGAAGCGGTCGCACAGCGACATTACTGTTCACTGATTACTGTTAACGGTCCACTTCGCCCAGCACAATATCGATACTGCCCAAAATGGCTACCACATCGGCTACTTTATGGCCAATAGACATGGGGCCAAGGGCAGTCAGGTTAATGAAGGATGGAGCGCGCACATGGTAACGGTCCAGGTTAGAGGCGCGGCGGTGGCAGGTGACGTAGTAGCCTAATTCCCCTTTGGGATTTTCGACCCGGCCGTAGGCTTCACCGGCACGGGGGGCACGAATAGCATACTGCGGTTTACCACTAACGATAGGCGCGCCGGCCGTTTCTTCCAGATAAGGCAGCACCTGCCGCAAAATACGCAAACTCTGGCGCATCTCTTCCATACGAATCAAATAGCGGTCATAAATATCGCCGTTGTACAGTACCGGTACGTCAAAGTCCAGATGCTCATAATAGGAGTAAGGCTCGGCCCGACGCACGTCGTAATTAACACCGCTGGCCCGCAGCATAGGACCGGCCAGGCTCATGTTAATAGCCTCATCCCGCTCAATAATGCCTACACCAATACTGCGCATCTTGACAATCTCATTACCCGTCATCAGCCGGTCGCCCTGCTCCAGGGCACGGGGCAGCCGTTCGTTAACCAGTTCATCCAGAAATTGCATGATGGGCTGGCCGCGCAAATCGTCGGGCAGATCATAGGCCACTCCGCCAAAGCGAGCATAGTTACACATCATGCGCGAGCCGGCCAGCGCCTCAAAGAAGTCGAGAATTAACTCCCGCTCAATGTAGAAGTAGAGCATGGGTGTTTGCAGCGCGCCCAGGTCATTGAGCAAGAAGCCAAGTGCCCACAAATGGTTACAAATCCGGGTTAGTTCGACCGTTAAAATACGCAGCCATTCAGCCCGTTCGGCTACTTTAATATCCATCAACTTTTCGATAGCAATCGCGTAACCTTGATTGTTGGCCATCGAGGAAAGGTAGTCGAGCCGATCGGTGTAGGGCATGTTCATGATAAACGTGTTACGCTCGCCAATCTTTTCATGGTTGCGGTGCAAATAACCCATGACCGGTTTCAGATCAACCACTGTTTCCCCATCAAGGGTAACAACCATACGAAATACCCCATGAGTAGAGGGATGCTGTGGCCCCAGATTAACCGTCACTTTGTCCGTTTTGAGATCGGCGGGTCGGTCTTCACGGGTATAGCTCAGGCCGAGGTAGACATCGGTTTCTACGTCATACTCTTCGCCGGTGGGGGTCCAGCCAGGCGGGTACTTGATATTTTTGCCATAAGGGGTGCGCTCTTCGGCACGAAACACTTCACCACCGGGCCAACGGCTGCCGAACGGCTTATGGGCCTCTTCAAAGAAAGCCTCTTGCCAATCTTTACGCAGCGGATGCCCATCAAAACCATCCCAGGTCAAAATGCGGCGCAGGTCGGGATGGTTGGCAAAATGAACGCCATACAGGTCATAGATTTCCCGTTCCTGAAACTCAGCCCCAAGCCAGACAGGGACAAGGGAGGGCACCTGGGGGTCGTCCCGGTCGGTCTGGACTTTCATGGAGACGTGGCTGCCCCCTTTGTCGATGCTGTAAACATGGTAAACCACTTCCAGCTTGTTGTCATCGATCTGGTCCACACCGGTTACGCTGGAAAGGTAGTTAAACCCCACTTCGTCGCGCAGGTAGGTGGCGACTTCAGTCAGTTTGTCGGGATTGACCATGATGCCTTCGTAGCCTTCGCGGCTGTCGTCGCTAACGGCGCCGGGGAAGCGGTCCTTGAGTTTGGAGATAGCTTCGGCTACGGGGTCGATATTGTTCGTTGGTGCCGTTTCGTCTACGGCCGTTTCTTCTTCTCGGTCCTTTATTACGTCACTCATCGGATTTCCTCATATCAGGCGGTGGCTTCGGCCGTTTCTTCTGTTTCCGCTTCAGCTTCGGCGGCTGCGGCCGCTTCAGCCTGCGCTTTCGCCGCTTCTGCTTTAATAATGTGCAACTGGCGCAAATCAACCAGGTCTGGCCCCAATACGGGGATAGGCACTACATCAGCCGTGGGATCATCTTTACGATACCAGGGCACCGTAGCAATAGACTGCTGGTCAATTTTCTCTTGCAGGGCAATCAGGCCGTTGATGAGCGCCTGCGGCGTGGGCGGGCAGCCGGGCACGTACACATCGACAGGGATAAATTTATCAATGCCGTCTACTACATTGTACCCTTCTTTGAACGGGCCACCGCCGGAAGCACAGGCCCCCATGCTCAACACGTAGCGCGGTTCGGGCATTTGGTTGTACAGGCGAACAATAGTAGGAACCATCTTCTTGGTCACTGTGCCGGAGACAATCATCAGATCCGATTGGCGGGGGGTGGCCCGAAACACTTCCATGCCAAAACGGGCCAAATCGTAGCGGCTAGAAGCAGTGCAAATCATTTCAATGGCGCAGCAGGCCAAACCAAAAACCATGGGCCAGACCGAATTACGGCGTGCCCAGTTATAAACCGGGTCTAATAATTGGGCCACATTGGTCAATACCACGTTGCCCTGGGCCTCTTCGGGGATGGCCATATCGGGGGTTGTACTGGTCATAGGGTTATGCTCTCCTCATACCAAATGTTTTGAATATCAAGCAAAATACGTTCAGTCACGATGGCAGGGTCGTCTTTGAATCCTGGCAACGCCACAATTAAATCAGATAATTGATGTAAACCAACATCTTCCGGGTGGTGGTTGGGGTAGTTGGCCATTAACGCCAGAACGATGGCGTAAGTGGCATCCCAATAAAGCTCAGGTTGGTAGCCAGATTGTTCAGACAAACTGTCAACTCTTGCCTCGTGTTGCTTTCTCTTCATGCTTTGCATAAGTATAATACATACTCTGTTATGGGTCGAATAATTGATGATAAATTTCACAAACGGGGCGTGATGCGTGAAACGTGATGCGTGATTGGCTAACTCTCACACTTCACGTATCACGCTTCACGGCTTATAATGACACAATGAGAATTCTAATCATTTCCCCTTATCACAGCGGCAGCCACCAGGCCTGGGCCGAGGGCTACCAGCAGTACAGCCGGCATGAAGTGCTGCTGCTAACCCTGCCCGGCCGTTTTTGGAAGTGGCGCATGCACGGCAGCGCGGTGACGCTGGCTCGCCTCTACCGGGACCACTATGCGGCTGCGCCTCCGGACGTGATTTTAGGCACCGATATGCTGGATTTATCTACCTTTTTGGCGCTGACCCGTGATTTAACCCATTATTTGCGAGAAGCATGGAAGCATATTAGCGAAGCGGACAAAACTCATCCGGACGAGGCTATGGCGATGTTTTTTTCCCTGATGAAACTTGTCTTTCTGGATATATCGCTGACTATTGATACCTATATCGATTCCCGCGAGCGAACTATTAAATCTCTCCAGCAGGAGGCAATCCGGGAGCTTTCCACTCCAGTCCTGCCTTTTCGAGAAGGAATGCTCCTTCTACCTATAATCGGTCAGATCGATTCACAGCGGGCAAGGCAGCTGACTGAGCACCTGTTGGAGTCGATTCGTGCCAATAGAGCCAGGGTAATTGTTATAGATATTACCGGTGTCGCTACAGTCGATTCGCGGGTAGCCAACCATCTTGTCCAGACGGTTGAGGCCGCCCGGCTCATGGGGGCGGAAGTTGTGGTTTCGGGAATATCTCCGGAAATCGCCTTGACCATGGTTACACTGGGGATAGATTTGGGGTCGGTTCACACTGTAGGCGATCTTCAAAATGGGCGAAGGTCTTGCCGGTACCGGTGCCCGCCTCGGCCACCAATAGGCGGTTCTTCGCCAGCGCCTCCTCCACCGCCGTGGCCAATTCCTGCTGCTGAGGCCGCTCGGCGTAACCCTGC